>JANNRU010000150.1:0-5562 GCA_031401755.1 Acidobacteriota bacterium
GACGCCGTCGCATACACCGTCGCCGTCGGCATCCTTCGGGCAACCGGTCGCATCGACCGAACAGCCCTTGGTCGTGTTCGCGCAGGAGTCGACGCCGTCGCATACACCGTCGCCGTCGGCATCCTTCGGGCAACCGGTCGCATCGACCGCACAGCCCTTGGGGGTGGCCGCGCACTTGTCATTGCAGTCGATCACGCCGTCGCCGTCGGCATCCTTCGGGCAACCGGTCGCATCGACCGCGCAGCCTTTCTTGGTGTCGGCGCACTTGTCCAGACCGTCGAAGACCCCGTCGCCGTCGGCGTCCTTCGGGCAGCCCTTGTCGTCAACCACGGCGCCTCGCGGCGTGTCGGGGCAATCGTCCCGGCTGTCGCGCACGCCGTCGCCGTCCGCGTCAGCCGGCGGTCCCCCGCCGAACGAGAGGAGCAGCCCGGCCGTGGTCTCGACGTTTCCCTGCCAATCGTCGATTACGCCGCCGACGTTCGTGTACGCGTAGCGCCAATCGAGCCTAACGCCGAACCTGTCGGTGAGGTACCAGCGTCCGCCGCCACCCACGTTGAGGCTCTCGTCGGAGGTCTCGTCGACACCGACCTCGGTCGTCTCATAGCCCACGCCGCCGGTGAGAAACGGGCGGAACTTCTTGCCTTGACGAAAGTTGTAGAGCGCGTTGAGCCGCGGCGAGTGGATGTCGAAGTCCACGCCCAACGGATCGGACTCGGAATTCAGCTGCTGATAGGAGGCCTCCAGACTCCACGCGGAGGTCAGGAAATGGCCCAATCGGGCACCTAGCAGCATGTCATCGTCGGGATCGCTGCCGGCGTAATCGTCGAGCAAACCCTGCCCGCCAAAGACCCCCACCTCCCAACTACCCTTTTCCCCGGGAGCAGCGATCGCGCCCGACAGCGCACAAGCGATCATCAACAATAGACTTACCGTCCCACGAACTGACCGAATCATGCTTCCTCCTGCCGTAATCCACGGCCGGCGACTCCCGACGCGTGGCCCTGACGGTCCGGCATATTTACGCGGCCGCGACCGGCCCTGTCAACCCGGACCGACCCCGACCGGACAGGGTATACTCGCCGCGAGCCGCGGGATAAGAAACCCCCCCCGGTCATCCAACGGAGACACCATGGTTCGAAAATGTGGAATCGGATTGGCAGTTTTTGCGATCACTCTGCTGGCTCCGATCGCGTTCGCGCAAAGCGGGCACGAGGGCCACGAGATGACCCCCGAGCAGCAGGCCGAGATGGAAGCCTACATGAAGGCCGGGACTCCGGGTGCTCCGCACGCGCACCTGGCCTCGATCGCCGGCACGTACACGGTCAAGGTCAAGAACTGGCCGGAGCCGGGCGCTCCGCCGATGGAAAGCACCGGCAGCGCGACGCGCAAGATGATCCTCGGCGGCCGCGTCATGGTTGAAGATTTCAGTGGTTCGATGATGGGCATGCCTTTCACGGGCCAGGGAATGACCGGCTTCGACAATGTTTCGCAGAAGTACTGGGCCACCTGGACCGACTCGATGTCCACCGGGATGATGCTCAGCGAGGGCACGTGCGACGCCAGTCACGCCTGCACCTACCAAGGAAGCTGGAACGACCCGATCAAGAAGAGCCCGGTGAAGTCGCGGATGACCCTCCGTTGGTTGAACCCGACGACGGAGGTCTTCGAGATGTACGGACCGGACAAGACCGGGAAAGAGACAAAGATGATGGAGCTGACTTACACCAAGCAGTAACCCGCGGTCGGGGCCGGCCGCAGGTCGGCCCCGATTCCAGCCTGCGCGGAGCCCACTAATTCCCGCGCACGAGAAGCTGCCATCTTCGCTGTGCCTCGGCGCTGGCCATGGGGTCGGCCACCAGGAGCGCTTGCCCCGGGTTGGGCTCCGTCAACCGCAGCCCGATGTCGGCGAACGTCATCTCGAGGGGCATCGGCGCCGTTCCCCGGATGTGCGTGTCATAAAATGATGCCCAGTCCCGGTCGGAGACGCCTTCGAGCGCCCAGAGCAGCTCTTGCCGCCCGTAAGTCGCGTTGCCCTCGGCGGAGCGGCGCCAGACCGAGCGCAGAAAATCGCCGAGCCCACGTGCACCGCCGGTCGACTGCCGGATGGCGACGTCCCAGTTCAGGGCGACGAGCGCCCCGGCACTGTACAGCGGCGGTCCTTTCTTGTTTCCCGGGCTTTCGAGACTCGTCGCCAGGCGGCGGTAATTGACAACGTGGGTGGCAAGCTTGTCCCGGAACTCGGTGGGGGTCATTAGACCGGCGGCAACGGTCGAGACGTTGGCCACATACTCGGTAAATCCTTCCTGGAACCACTGCGATTGCGGGTAGTCGGCACCTCGAAGACGCCAGCCGTTCCAGTAGTGGAAGATTTCGTGCCCGATCAGATTGGCCCACGAGGCTTCGTTGGCTCTTGTCGGTTCTTCGTCGAACGTCAAAGCCATGCTCTGCCGGTAGGACTCCGCACCTCGTTCCCGCAACGGGAGCAGGATCGCGACGTAGGTCTCTCTTCCTTTGAAACCCATCAACCGCACGAAGCGCCGCGCGTGCGCTCGGGCGACGCGCCGGAGCTCGGACTCCAGCGGTCGCCAGGATCCGAGGGCGACGACGATCAAACGAAAACCGTCCGCCTGCACGATCGTGGGCGTCGATTGCGTGAATACGATGAGATTCTCGCGGAGGCGCTCCGCGGAGGTCACCTGAAACGTCGCTCCCGGCGCGTCGACCTTCGCGTCCCACGGCGCATACGCCCGCCACCCGGCTGGCAGATCAAATCGCACCCGGCTGGCCTGTGTCCTGTCGGTGGTCAAGAACAACGCGCGGCCGACGACCGAGACCACATCGTTTGCGACGAAGGCCGCTTCGCGCGGCGCGGGCCAGCCGTTTTCAGCCAACAGACGGGTATCGACTTCGTACTCAGCGAACACGGCGCCGACGGTGGGGTGGGACAACCGCCAGCCGGCTTCACCCTCCGGCACGACCTCGAGCGCTCGACCCGCAGCGTCGGTGACTTCCAGACGCGTGACCAGCACCGGCCAGCCACGGTCGAGCAGTTCGGGAAGGTCGCCGGGGCGCGTCGTATCCATCTCGAGCCGGGATCCGCTCGGCCAGATCGCGTTGACCACGAACGCAGGCGGCGCGGTGCGCACCAGCCGGACGACATAGCTCGCCTCCGGTGGTGCGTCGGCTCGAATCCGTGGAGCGGCCGTGAGGCCGAGCGGGGCGGCGACGGCGGCCATCGCTGCGATGGGTACGCACCACGAATTGCGCAACGGTAGCCGTCCGGTTCAGGTCAACACCCGACGAAGTGGTGATGCGCCCGCCGCGGGTAGGGAGTTCTACTCTTGGTAGCTGGCCAGGGCGGTTTCGACATCCGCGAAGATGTCAAAGATCAGATGCAGTTGCGGAATCATGAGAATTTGCTTGCCCTTCGGGCTGAGGACGAGCTTCATGGTGCCGCCCGCCTCGCGTACGCGTTTGCTGGCCGCGACCATCTCGCCGATGCCCGAGCTGTCCATGTAAGGGACCTGGAGCATGTTGAGCAAGAACGTACGGTCGCCAGCCTCGATGAGAGACTTCATCTTGTCTCGCAGAACGACGTCGCCCTCGCCCATCGTCAGCTTGCCGGAGATGTCCAAGATGCTCACGTTTCCACGATTTTGAACGTCGATTTTCATCAGTCCGTCTCCCGAAATCGACCGGACCCCGGCCAAGGGGGACACTCTCGCCTAGCGGAGGAATTCTCGCCACCCGTCTGCCCGCAATCGCGCGGAGGGCGATCCGCGTCACCGCATCGGGGTCTCTCGGTGGTGTAGACTCGCCAGCAATATGACTTTCGCCGGCCTCCGGCAACGAGGAGCCCGATGCGCCTTTTTTCGAAGTCTTGCCTGATCGTTCTTATTGGTGTCGCTGTGGCTGCGGCCCCGGCGCGTTCCGGAATCCTGGAGAAGCTCCGCGGGAAGGGCGCCCCGTCCGACGCCAAGGTGGCCTCGGGCCTCAAAGAGGCCTTGGCCATCGGGACCGCCAACGCCGTGGCCGCGACGGGGAAGTCGGATGGATTCCTGAAAAAACGAGGCGATCAAGATCCTCCTGCCCAAGGAGCTACAGAAACTCGACAAGGGGCTGCGCGCCATCGGCCTCGGCTCCGAGATCGACGCGTTCGAGGTCTCGATGAACCGCGCGGCCGAGCGCGCCACTCCGGCCGCGAAGTCGATCTTCACCGACGCCTTGAAGCAGATGACTTTCGCCGACGCCAAGCAGATCCTGAAAGGCAACGACACCGCGGCGACCGAATTCTTCCGCGCCAGGACTTCCGAGCGGCTAACCGCGGCGTTCCTTCCGGTCGTCACGGCAGCACTGGGAGAAGTCGGCGCGACGCAACGCTACAAGGATCTCGTTGCGCAGTTCTCCGCACTTCCGTTCATGAAGAGCCCCTCGCTCGACCTCGATCAACACGTGACGAGCAAAGCGCTGGAGGGGCTGTTTCGCGTGCTGGGTGAAGAGGAGAAAAAGATCCGCAACGATCCGGCGGCGCGGGTGACGGGGCTGTTGAAAGAGGTGTTTGCGGGGAGCCGTCGCTGAGCTTGGGTGGCACGGACAAGCCCCGATGGGCGGCTCGCTCTCGCCGCCATCGCGTTCGCAAGAGCGTTCGTTGCTGGCGTTCCGGGGCACCGACGGGGTAGTCGCTGCTAACCGCCGCCGGAAAGACGACCACGCACGAAAAGCCGGTGGCCGCTAATGCAAATTCCGTAACACGAGGTCCCCTCCCGTGCGTTGACTCCGTGCAGGGTGACCGAGTATAAAAGCCCTATCATCTGAGCGGCGACAGGCGTCGTCGAGTGGACCGAAATGGCACAGCCGGCGTTGGAACTCGGAGGGGGTCGGGTCGGGCCCTACCGCTTCGAGCAGTTCATCGACCGCGGCGGCATGGGAGAGGTCTGGCGCGCCTGGGACGAACGTCTCGAGCGCCCTGTCGCGATCAAGATCCCTCGAGCCGAATTCGCCCGAAATCCGGAATCGCGGCGCCGGTTTCTCAAGGAGGGGCGGCGCGCCAGCCGGGTCGCGCATCCGTACGTGGTTTCGGTTTACGATGTCGTCGAAGCCGACGGTACGGTCTACATCGTCATGGAGTACATCGACGGGAAACCGCTCGACCGGGCATTCGCTGAAGGATCTGGCGCGTCCCGTCAGCCAGTCCGAGTCGCGCTCGAGGTCGCGGAAGCGCTCGAGGCGATTCACAGCGCGGGGCTCGTCCATCGCGACCTGAAGCCCGGGAACATCCTGCTCACCGAAACGGGGCACGTGAAGGTCACGGACTTCGGTCTGTCCATCCGAACGTCGAACCTGGACCCGGTGCGATCCGCGGCGTCGACCGTGTCGACCGACGATCTGCGAATTGCCGGAACGATGTTGTACATGTCCCCGGAGCAACTCTGTAATCGTCCGCTCGACCCGCGAAGCGACATCTTCTCGTTCGGCGTGACGATGTTCGACGTTCTCGCCGGCGAGCACCCCTTTAAGCGCGCCTCCGCGACCGAGACGCTGTCCGCGATACTCGAGCGGCCG
>JANNRU010000151.1:0-3973 GCA_031401755.1 Acidobacteriota bacterium
GGCGGCGAGATCTATCTGGGCATGAATTTCATCGACGGTCGGGATTTGCGCGCGGTCTGGAACCGCTGCGCGAAGAAGGGCGTCGCGTTTCCCATGGATGTGGCCGTGTTCATCGTACGTGAACTGGCACTGGGATTGACGTACGCGCACGGGTTTGGCGACATCAGGTTGGTTCACCGCGACATATCGCCACCGAACGTGTTGGTGTCACATATCGCCGCCGCGCGCGGCTTGCCTGAGGGTCTCGCTGGGCTGCGCGTGCCGTTGAGCCAGGGAGTCGCGGGATCCGTCGCGCAGAGCGGCGAGCCGTTTGTCGTCAAGGATGTCCTGCGCGATGCACGCCTGGCTGGTCGCGTCCGCGCGGACCTCGCGGCATCGTTCATTTCGGTGCCGATCCGGCTCGGCGGCACGGGGTCCGGTGCGGCGCGGAGCCTGGGCGTGATCAACGTCACGAACCGCCAGTCCGGAGAGCCCCTCGGACCCGCTGACGCGGCGTTCCTCTCCGACCTCGCCGGGCGGCTGGCCGTGGCGATCGACCGCGTCCGGCGCTCGGGGCAGTTGCGGCGGGCCTACGAGTCGCTCCGTTCGACCCAGGACCAACTCCTATTCACCGAGCGGCTGAAGGCCGCAGGTGAGATGGCGGCGGGGTTGGCCCACGACTTGAACAACGCGCTGAGCGTGATCCTGGCCCGGGCGCAAGTCGCGATGGGTAAGATCGCGAGCGACCCCGCGAGCGTTCACGCCGACCTGGCGACGATCGTCCGGACCGCGCAGCAAGCGGCGGAGACACTGCGTCGCGTGCGCAACTTCACCCGAATGCCCCGCGAGATACCTCATTTCCCTGTCGATCTGAACCAGGTACTGCGGGACGCGATTGCGATCTGTAAACCGAAGTGGAAGGACGAGGCCGAGGCCGCCGGCCGCCGGCCGCCGTGTCGATGTTTGTCTCGAACCCGGTGAGGTGGCGCCGGTGGCCGGCAACCCGGACGAGTTGATCCAGGTCGCGAGCAATCTGATCTTCAACGCGGTCGAGGCGATGCCCGCCGGCGGGGCGATCACGCTGCGGACGCGCCCGGATGGCGAGTGGGTGGTGCTGGAGGTCGAGGACACGGGCCAGGGGATGAGCGAGGCGACGCAACGCCGCGTCTTCGACCCGTTCTTTACCACCAAGCCCGAAGGGCAAGGACTGGGAACGTCGATCGTCCATGGAATCGTCGGACGCCACGGAGGCGAGATCTCGGTCCTGAGCGCTGCGGGTCGGGGGACGCGATTCACGGTCCGGCTCCGGCCGCGCGCGGGCCCCGCGATTCACGAGGAGGTCGAGCTACGCGCGACAGGGGCGCCCGGACGGACCCTGTGCGTGCTGCTCGTCGATGACGACGACGCGGTGCGCGACGTGTACACGGAAGCGCTCAAGATCGACGGCCACCGTGTGCGCGCCGAGTCCGACGGTGCGGGCGCGCTGTCCGCGGTCGAGGCCGAAGCGTTCGATCTCGTGGTCACCGACCTGAACATGCCCGGGCTCTCGGGCACCGAGCTGACCGTCAAGCTGAAGGCCCTGCAGCCGGGCCTGCCCGTGATCCTGTTCAGCGGCTGGGCCGATCCGCGGCGCGCCGAGGAGATCCGGCGCGCGGGCGTCGATCTGGTGCTCGAAAAGCCCTGCGCGGTCGAGACGATGCTCGCGGCGGTCCGGAGCGTGGCCGGTGCGAAAGAGGAATCGAAGTGCCGATGAGCGAGACCGCACCGATTCTGCTCGTCGACGACGAGACGACCGTGGCCCAGGGGATCCGGGTGGTGCTTGAGGAGCACGGCTGTGACGTGGTTGTCGCCCACACCGGCCAGGGGGCGCTCGACCGGATCCGCGGGCGCGAGTTCGCGGTCGCGCTGCTCGACATCGTGCTGCCCGACCTGTCGGGACTGCGCTTGCTCGAGGAGATCAAGCGGCGCACGCCGGCGACCGAAGTCGTGATGATGACCAGCCACGCCTCGATCGAGACCGCGATCGAGGCGATCCGTCTCGGCGCGTACGACTACTTGCAGAAGCCATTCGACGACGTCGAAGCCGCCTGGATCACAGTCCAGCGCGCGATCGAGCGACGCCGCTTCGCCAGCCAGAACGCTCGGCTCGTCGAGGAGCTGGCGCACCGCAACGAACAGCTCGAGGCCGCCGTGGCCCGCCTGTCATCGCTGGTCCAGGCCGGCGAGACGATGGGTGAGTTCCGGACCGTCGACGGGTTGTTGGACGCCTTCCTGGCCCTGATCACCCGCGAGTTGGGCGTCGAGCGCGTCTCGGTGATGCTGTGCGACGCGACGGGCAAAGAGCTGCGGATCGCCGCGGCGCACGGCCTGACCGACGTCGAGACGGAGTCGGTGCGGGTCCGGTTGGGCGAAGGCATCGCCGGCCGCGTGGCCCGGACCGGCGAGCCATTCGTGGTCCGCGACGCCTTCGCCGACCCCCGTCTGGACGGGGTCGTCCGGCCCAGCCTGTCCGAGGCGTTCGTCAGCGCGCCGATCGTGCTCGCCGTGCCGATCAAGTCCTGGCAGCGCGTGCTCGGCGTGATCAACGTGACCAACCGCACGTCGGGCGAACCGTTCCGCGAGGAGGATCTGGCCTATCTCGCGGGAATGACGGGCCAGATGGCGACCGCGCTCGAACGAGCGCGACAGTTCGAGGAGCTGCGTGCGGCCTACGATTCGCTCCGCTCCGCCCAGTCGCAGCTCGTCTTCTCCGAGAAGGTCAAGACCGTCGGCCAGATGACGGCCGGCGTGGCGCACGATTTCAACAACATTCTGGCGACGATCCTCGGCCGGTCCGAGCTGGCGCTGCTCAAGATCGAAGAGCGCGGAGCCGGGCCGCAAGAGGTGGTGGGTGATCTGCGACTGCTCGGCCGGGCCGCGGTGCAGGGTGCCGAGACGATCAAGCGGATCCAGAGCTTCACTCGCGGGCATCAAGGCTTGGCGCGCGGCCCGGTCGATCTCAACGCGGTGCTGCACGACACGCTCGACCTGACTCGGCCGAAGTGGAAGAACGAGCAGGAATCGCTGGGCTGCTCGATCGAGGTGCGGCTCGATCTGGCCGAGGTGCCGGCGATCCGCGGGAGCGCTGGCGATCTGGGGCAGGTGCTGGGCAACTTGATCTTCGACGCCGTCGAGGCGATGCCCGCTGGCGGGACGCTGCGCCTGCGGACGGCCGCGGATCGGGAGCGGGTCCTGCTCGAGGTGACGGATACCGGCGCGGGGATGTGCAGCGAGACCCGCGACCATCTCTTCGACCCGTTCTTCACGACCAAGGCCACGGGCCAAGGGCTGGGACTGAGCATCGTGCGCTCGATCGTCGAGGCTCACGCAGGTGAGATCGAGGTGCGCAGCGCCGAGGGCGTGGGGACGAGCTTCCTGTTGCGCTTCCCGGTTCCGGGCGTGGCGCACGAGCCGGCCGCGCTCCAGACCGCGACCAGCGCCCACGCGGAACCACGTCGCGCAACGGTGCTCCTGGTCGACGACATGGCCGCGATCCGCGCGAGCTACGGCGAGATGCTCGCTGCCGCCGGTCACGAGGTGACGCAGGCCGCCGGAGGTGCGGAGGCCCTGGACATCCTCGCCTCGCGGCGGTTCGACGTCGTAATCACCGATCTGAGCATGCCGATGGTATCGGGACTCGAGGTCGCCCGCGCGACCAAGGAGCGTTACCCCGCGACCCCCGTGCTGCTGATCACCGGCTGGGCCGGTGAAGGAGAAGACGATCGGTTCCGCAGCGCTGGGATCGATCGCGTGCTGGACAAACCCGTTCCGATCCGCGAGTTGCTGGCGGCCGTGGTCGATGTCCTGGATGCCGCGGTGTCGACTAAGCGCGGATTGATTCACTAGAGCGCGGTACCGACCATGTACACGATACGCATGAGGGAACACGAAACGAAGGCGGCACGACCTCGGGGCCATCCCTGCGCGGTGGCGTGCGCGTTCTCGATCGTAGTCG
>JANNRU010000152.1:0-5198 GCA_031401755.1 Acidobacteriota bacterium
CGAACCCCCAGTTCCGGACGTCGGAGACGGGGGCGATCTCGATCGTCCGAAGCCGGGTGCGGTCCCGTTCCGAACCCCGGCGCCATTTGGAGCATCGGCGAAATCCGTCACCCTACCGGAGCTTCCGCCGGAGTCGCCGGCCCTCGATCGGCCCGCACTCCCCGCGGCACGTGCGGGGTGGATCGGGCGGTTCACGCTGCCCAACGCGATTGTACGATCCAGCCCGCGCATCAAGCTCTACGCCGCCGCAGGCATCGGAACGATCGCGATCGGCGTCGGTCTGTGGCTCGCTTTTGGCGGTGTTTCGAGGGAGGCGCGAGAAACCGCGGATCAAGCCGCGTCGGACGCGCCGGGATCGAAAACCGAGTTGGCGCGCCAGGAGCCGCGCGAGGCCTCGCCGAACGCGGAGCCGAATGCTGCGCCCGTCTCGACGACGACAGGAACGCAGCCACAGGCCGTTCAGGAGACGCTGAAACGGGCCGAAGCCGCCGCCGCCGCCGAGGATTGGGCCGGCTCCGTGCTGGCATACGACCAGGCGTTGAAGCTCGATCCCGAAAACACGTTGATCCGCGAGCGGCTGCTTGCCGTCGGCCAGCGGTTCGAAGCAGACCGCGCAGTGAAGAACCAATGGAACGAGGCTCGTTCCGCATTCGAGAACGCGGACTACCGCACTTCGCTGGCGTTACTCTACCGGCTGCCGCGGGTCGGACCGGACAGCTCGAACATCGAGGCCTACATCATCGCCGGTTGGTTCAACATGGGCCTGATCGCCCTGCGCGAAGGGTCGTGCCGGGAGGCGAGCGAAGCGCTGAACGAGGCGGCGGCGTTGCGGCCGGCGGACGCCGCTATCCAATCCGCGAGTCGCCTCGCCCGCAGTTGTCCGGTCGAGCGCGCGTCGACGTCGTATCAGATCGCGGTCGGTGCGCTGAACCCATTGCCGATGCCGGACCCGCCCGCCGACAAGCTCGCCAAGTCCTGACTGCGCTCTCAGTGGCGGAAGTGGCGTCGGCCGGTGAAGACCATCGCCAAACCATGCTCGTCGGCCGCCGCGACCACCTCGGCGTCTCGGACCGAGCCGCCGGGCTGGACGATCGCGGTCACCCCGGCGTGCGCGGCGACATCGACGCCATCGCGGAACGGGAAGAAGGCATCCGACGCCAAGACGCAGCCAGCAATCGGAGAGCGCGCCTTGCGCGCTCCCAGATCGGCCGCATCGACGCGGCTCATCTGACCGGCGCCGATGCCGACCGTCTGGCCGTCGCGAGCGTAAACGATCGCGTTGGACTTCACGTGGCGCGCGACGATCCAGGCGAATTCGAGCGCGCTCCACTCGTCCGACGTCGGCGCCCGTTGCGTAGGCACCCGGCCCTCCCGGACGGCTTCGTCGATGCGATCGGCATCCTGCACCAGCAGACCTCCGGCGACGCTTCGCAGGTCGATTGCGGCCGAAGGCTTGGAGGCCGCGTCAGTCAATTCGAGCACGCGAAGGTTCTTCTTTTCGGCGAGCGTGACCCGGGCATCCTCCGAGATCTCCGGAGCGATCACTGCCTCGTAGAACTGCTCCGTCAGCGCCCGGGCCACCGCGCCATCGACGGCGACATTGAACGCGATCACGCCGCCGAAGGCGCTGAGCGGATCGCACGCCAAAGCCCGCTCGAACGAGGAGAGCGCATGCGCTCCCACGGCGGCGCCGCACGGGTTGCCGTGCTTGACGATCACGCAGGCGGGAGAGGGAAGATCGAGCACCAAGGCCAGTGCCGCGTCCAAGTCTAGGATGTTGTTATAGGAGAGTTCTTTCCCATGCCACTGACGGGCACGCCCGATCGACGGACCGAAGAAGCGATCGTCGACGTAGAACGCGGACTTCTGATGTGGATTCTCGCCATATCGAAGGTCGAAAGCCCGGGCGAACTCGATACGCAACCGTTCGGGGAATCGCGGACTCGCCGCCGACGAGAAACGGCGCTCCAGCTCGTCGGCGACGGCGCGGTCGTAGGCTGCCGTCCTGCCGAACGCTTTTACGCTCAGTCGCTGCCGCATCTCGTCGGGGACCGCACCCGACGCCCCGATCGCCTCCAGCAGCGAGTCGTAATCGCCGGGATCGACGACGATGGTGACGTGGGCGAAGTTCTTCGCGGCGGCTCGAATCATCGCCGGACCGCCGACGTCGATCATTTCGACGGCAGCGGCCAGCGACGCGGCCGGGTCGGCGACGGTGTTTTCGAATGGATAAAGGTTGACCACGACGAGATCGATCGTGCCGATCTTTTCGCGTTCGAGATCGGCGACGTGGCTCGGATCGTCTCGAAGGGCCAGAATCCCGCCGTGAATTCGGGGGTGCAGCGTCTTGACTCGACCGCTGAGCATCTCCGGCGAGCCGGTCCATTGTCCGACGGAGATCACGGGAAGTCCCGCGGCGGCTAGGGCGCTTGCCGTCCCGCCGCTGGACAGGATCTCGACGCCGCGATCGACCAGCGCTCGAGCGAACGAGACCAGCCCGCTCTTGTCGTGGACGCTGATCAGTGCGCGTCGAATCGGATCGCTCATCTTGGGGCTTCTTTGGTCATCGTCCGACGCAGGTCGGGTCGAAGGTAGGGGGTTCGGGAGAGGTCGCCGCCCGCCGTGCTCCAGGCGCCGAGCCAGCCACGGACGATGTCGGTCACGGTGTGGGAGTAGGCCAGCGATCCGATCGCAAAAGGCACCGATCGGTCGTCAAAGGCCCCGGTCGGGTCCGGATCGACAGCGGCGGCAGCATAGGCGCGAGCGAGATCGACATCTTCGCCGGCCGAGCGCGCCAGAATCGCTCGCGCGAAGGCTGGCCAATCCCCTCGTGCCAGATCGGGCGCGTCATGGCCGTAGAACACGAGCGGGAATCGATCGCGCCGACTCTCGCAAAATGCAGCGAAGTGGTCGAGTCGCGCAGGATCGACGGGCGGGGTGGCCAGCGGAGGGAAACCGGCGTTGGCGATCGCGTAGGCCAGTCGGCCGAAGGCGCGCGCGGCCTCGGGGAATGGACGCGGCTCGGTTAGGGTAGCCGTCAGCTCTCGCGCCAGTTGTTCGATGTCACTCGCCGGCGGTTCGATCAGCGGCTCAATCGCGCCGCGGAGGAGCGATTCGCGGTGTCGTTCGAGCGCGAGACGCAGGCCCGCGGGCATCAGACGAACCGCATCGTCGATTTGACGGGCTCGAGTCGTCGGGCTCCAAGCCCCGGCGACCGACATCGACAGGGTCAGGCTGAGGAACAGCGAGGCTGGGCGAATCACGGCCGTTCGTCGTCGCCGCCGTCCATCTCCCCCGCGGCAGGGACCGGGATCTCCGCTAACGGCAATCCGAGTGACCCGATTTGCTGTCGGTAGAGCTTGAGCTTGACCGCGAGGAGTCGTTCGTTCTGCGCGGCTTGCGGATTGAGCGCCGGGTCACCGAGGTTCGGGTCAAGTTGGAGAGCCCGCGAGAAGCTGTCGATTGCCGCCTCGTACTTGCGTTGTGAGTCGTGAATCGCGCCGATGTTGTAGTGGGCCATCGCGCTGTTCGGGTTGATGTCGAGCACGCGCTGGTAGGCCGACATCGCACGAGAGATGTTGGCGTTCTGCCGTTGCAGCGTGCCGTAGTTGAGCCAAAGGAGCGGGTCGCCCGGCTGAAGGTTCAACGCGACGTCGTAGTACGCCAGGCCATCCTCGACCAGGCCGTTTTCGGCAACGAAGCTCCCGAACGCGGCGAGTTGTTCGGGTGAGGCGCGCTGCTCGTCGATGCGTGCAAGGTAGACTTGCACCGTCGGGTCCACGCCCAGGGCGCTGGCGCGAACGTTTTCCTGCGCGCGGGCGAGTTGTTTGGGGAGCTTCGTCGGCGCGGCGTGGGTCGGAACGGGCATGGGTGAGTCCGCGGGCGCGCTCTTGTTGCCGCCGTTCGTCACCGGAGGCGGCTCAGCGGCTGCACGGGTCAGTTCGCGGCGCGCCCTGCGCTCTTCGCGTCGCTGGAGATACTGCTCGATGCGTGCTTCCTTGGCCTGCTGTCGCCGATCACGGGCCGTGGTCTCCGATTCTTCGGCGGATGGCGCGACGGCGTCGTCCTCGGAGTTCGGCGTTGATTGTCGAGCGGTGGCGGGAACTCCCAGCAGTAGGAGTGCGCAGACCCACAGCGCAACGAGGGGATTGAGAGCGGGCTTGGTCATCGAGTACTCCGGTCGCACGGGATCAACTCCCGAATCGGGCTTTGACGATCACGGCATCGCCCTGCTGGACGACCCGTAACTCGATCATTGGATCGTAGCCGCGCTCCTCGCGCAAACGTCGGATTCGCGCGTCCACGCCGCGGGTGAAGGCCTCGAGCGAAGGTGGGGTGCCTTCGATTCCCGCCTCACGTCGCGCGTTGCAGTAGCGGACGTGCAGCCGACGGATCTCTTCCGGGTCGGCCTCGGATCCCGAGACGCGGCCGCGGGCGATCAGCTGCTCGCGCAGCGCGGCCGGATCCGCCGACGCAGCCGGCCCGCGCCCGCCCTGCTCCCGCGAGCGGCGGGTACGATTCCACAACTCAGACCACGTGGTGTACCTCGCGGCCAGAGCGTTGAAGCGAAAGCGGCTGGCGTACTTGGGGATCGAAGCGTGGGACCAGCGACGGATGATCGCCTCGACTTCGTTTTTCAGCTCGGTCGGCTCCCGGGCCAGGGCGCCAGCAAAGACCATGTCGTACTGCACCTTGAGCTGTCGGAGCGCCGTATCCAGGCGCGCGAGCTCGCTGTCGAGCAGGGACGAGGACGTTTCGTGACTCTCCACCCGGATCCTCCCGCTATAATCCGTCACTGGATAACGACGTGCCGACCAATATAAAAGCCCGGCCGCGGACCCGCAAAAAGGCGACGCCGAGCGTCGACCGGGCCTCGTCCGCGCCTCTGCGCGGACTTCCGGCGGTTTCCAGGCTGCTCGAGGATCCCGGACTAGCTCCACTCCTAGCGGCTCTGGGCCGGGAACTTCTCACCGGCCTGGTCCGGGAGCGCCTCCAGTTCCTGCGGGAGGAGGTCGGTCAGGGTCGACTGGATCGACAGGCCGTCCAACTGGCCGGCACCCCCGCGGCGATCGCCACGACCATCGCCGCGGCGGCCAGGGGGTTGACCGAAATGCGGCCCCAGCCGGTCATACACGCCACCCGGGTGGTCGTGGACACAGATAGGAAGAGGGTCGTGGTGGGGAAGAGTGTTTGTTACC
>JANNRU010000153.1:0-2087 GCA_031401755.1 Acidobacteriota bacterium
CGCGCAGCGTCACCCAGCGGATAGACTGGGGCCGTATGCCGTACACGTGGGGTGAGGAAGAGACCAGACTGCGACAGGCGCTATGCCGCATCGGCGCGCTCTGCTACCAGAAGGGCTACATCGTCGGGGCCGATGGCAACCTGTCGGCGCGCATGCGGGATGGAACGGTGCTGGTGACGCCGGCCGGCGCGATGAAGGGCTTCCTCGAGCCCCACCATCTCGCGCACATCGACCTCGAGGGGCGTGTGCTCGACAACGGACCGCGACCCTCGACCGAGGTCGCGATCCATCTCGTCTCCTACCGCGAGCGCAAGGACGTCGAGGCCGTGATCCACACGCATCCGCCGCTCGCGGTGGCGCTCTCGATCGCGGGCGTGGACATGCAGCTCCCGGTCATCCCGGAGGTGATCGTGACCATCGGTGGCACGCCGACCACGGCCTACGCCACGCCCGGCACGCAGGAGCTGCCCGACTCGATCCGCGAGGTCGTGCGCTGCTCGGACACGCTGATCATGCGCAACCATGGCGCCGTCACGCTGGGCTCGAACCTGATGGACGCCTTCAAGAAGCTCGACATGGTCGAGCACACGGCGAAGATCCTGTGGCTCGCGCACACGGTCGGGGCGAAGCTCGAGCCGCTCGATCCCGAAAAGGTCAAGAAACTGCTGGCGACGCGCGCCGCGCTCGGCGTTTCGACGGTCAATACGCTCGAAAACGCCTGTGCACAGCCGCTGGCTCGACCGCGACCTTGATCCGGCCTTTTCGTCGACTTGAAACGCCGACTGCGGCGACCGTCGAAGCTACGCTGACCATGTACACCCTCATCATCTACTGCTTCGCGATCGCCATGGGATGCAACCCGAACGAGGGCCTGACGCATGCAACTGCGAAGGGCGTGACGTTGATCGGCACGACCGCACTGGCCGCGGATGCCGGCGATCTCTCGGGTCTCGGCGATCTTGTCCCTGACTCCAAGATCCCGCAGAACCGGGTCGGTTCGATCGGTTCCGCCCTGGCCTACACGGGATCGGGGAATCTCTATCTCGCGTTGAACGACCGCGGGCCGAAAGACGGCGAGCTCGGATTCCCCGCGCGCTTCCAGACGCTCGCGATCGACGTCGAGGCGGCGAAAGGAACGCTGAACGTCTCCTTGCGCGCCACGACGCTTTTCAGCGACCCGGACGGCGCGCGTTACACGGGCCTGGCCTCCGCCTTCGATGCGAACGCGCCCGCGAAGAGCCGCCGCATCGATCCCGAGGGCCTGCGCGTCTCGAAGAGTGGCACGCTGTTCACCAGCGACGAATACGGCCCGCGGATCGACGAATGGACCGCGCGCGGCGTTCACGTGCGACGCATCGCTCTGCCCAAGAAGTTCGCCATCGCGCATCCGTCGGGAAAGCCCGCCGAAGAATTGCCGCCGAACAACGTCGCCGGCCGTCAATCCAACCGCGGCATGGAGGGACTCGCGCGCAGTCCCGATGGCAAGCGGCTCTACGGCGTGATGCAGAGCCCGCTGATCCAGGACGGCGGCCTAGACGACAAGAACAAGCGCGTGGGGACCAACGTGCGCGTGCTCGAACTCGAACTCGCCTCCGGCGCGACGCGCGAATGGCTCCTGTGCCTGGAAAGCGGCAAAAACGGTGTCAACGAAATCGTCGCCGTGGATTCGCACACATTGCTCGTGATCGAGCGCGACAGCGAACCCGGGGCCGCCGCAGCGTGCAAGCGCGTCTACAAGGTCCTGCTCGATGGCGCGAGCGACATCTCCAAGCTCGAAGCCTTGCCGGCGAGCGGTGTTCCCGCGGGCGTCGTGGCGCTGAAAAAGGAGCTGTTGATCGACTTCCTGGATTCAGGCTTCGGCCTGGCCGGCGAAAGCATGCCGGAGAAGATCGAAGGTCTCGCGTTCGGACCTGATCTTCCCGATGGTCGGCACTTGTTGATCGTCAGCATCGACAACGACTTTCTGCCCGAAGTGCCGAACTCGTTCTGGGCCTTCGCCATCGATCGCGCGCTGCTCCCCGATTTCGAACCCGCGGCCTTCGACGAGGCGTGGAAGCTCTGAGACTGACGAGTCGGGTACGGACCTG
>JANNRU010000154.1:0-9042 GCA_031401755.1 Acidobacteriota bacterium
CTCGCGGCTGACCACGTTGGTCCCGGTCACGATGATCCGGGGATCGCCGGCGGACAACGCGTCACCCAGCCCCGGCGGCGGGAGACGCTTCCACTGCGGATCGGTCAGATTGAGATAGGTCACGGCGCGCACACGATCCGGCTCGCTGCGCACGAAACGCTCGACGAGTCGGCCCAGGCCTCGACTCTCCAGGTCGTCCAGATCGATCGTCCTGGTCGGCGTGAGAAACTCGCGCAACCTTTGAACTGCCGGTGCGAACGGCTCGGGCTCGAAGCCGTTGTTTTCGAGCGCCGCAACCATCGCGGCCTCGACTCGATCGGGATCGAAAGTTCGCGTCGCATCGGCCCGCACCGCTGCGAGCACCGCCTCCTGTTGCTCGCGCGAGGGCAGGTAACTCAGCACTGATTCCGAGGAGGCGATAATTCCGCTTTCGACGAATGGGGCCAGCCGGCCCTCGATTTGCGCAGTCAACTCCAGCGCCTCGTCCCGCGTACGCCCCTCGGCGATCGCAATCATGTAGCTCGGCGCGACGCCGAACCGTTGCTGCATCGCTTTCTCGACCTTGTAGGCCGGCGACTTATCACTGCGCAAGACGTTGACGGAATCATCGAATTCCAAACCTAGGGCCAAGAATCCGCCGACGATGGTCAGTAGCGCAATGACCGCGAGCACGGGCCGCCGGTGTCGCGCGGAAAATCCCATCAAGTGTTCGACGAAAAAGGATTGCACGTGCAGCTTGGGGACCACGTCCACACGCCGCCGCCGCACGCCTTCATTCCAGGTGATCATCGCCGGAACCAAGAAGATGATCGCCACCGCACAGAACAAGATCCCCGTGCCGATCAGGAAACCGAGGTCGCGCAGACCTCTGAATTCGCTGACGCACATCGCGTAGAACGTCCCTGCCGACGTGACTGCGCCGGTGAAGACCCCTAGACCGGTCTCCCCGACCATGCGCTCGGTCGCCTCGGCCAGCCCGCGGCCCAGCCGGCGCTCCTCGACGTACCGCGCGTACATCACGATGACGAAGTCCGTTCCCAGCCCCATCAGCAGGGCCGTGAACGCCGACGACGAGGCATTGAGGCTTCTGAGGACGACGAAGGCCAAGGCGAAGGTAAGAGCCTGGCCGACCAGCAGCGGAACGCTCGAATAGAACAACGCCGCGAAGCGCCGATAGCAGATCCAGTAGAGGACAAGGACGGCGCCCAACGAAACGACGATATTGAATTGGATGTCCTGACGGATCAGACGCGTCTCGTCGACGACCAAGGCGTAGTGTCCGGCGAAGCTCACGAGGGACTCTGCGATTCCGGTTTCGCCCGCGCTGAGGAACTCTTCGCGGGTCGCCTCGACCTCCGCGCGCACCGTGGTCATCAGACGCTCGCTGAACTTGAGATCCTGCCAGGGCGCCACCGGTTTGACGAGCATGACCAGGGTTCGCCCGTCTTTCGACAAGTAATAGCCGTCCGACAGATCGACTTGGACCAGTCCGCGGTTTCCCACGAGCCGATCGAGAAACAACGGCATCAGCTGCAGTGGATCGGCGACGATCAAGTCTTCGGTCAACGGGGCGGTCGGCGAGTTGAGCGAGAGCCGATTCTGCGCGATCTGTCGGGCGATCCCGGCATCGGACAGCAACCCTGCCAGTTCGGGAAGCCGCCCCGGGGGTAGGAAGAGCAGCGCGTTTTCGTAGACCAGGCTGAGGAATCCGGCGCCGGGGTCGATGCGGTATTCGATCGATTCGATCAGGTCGCTCCGCTCCCTGAGGCGGGCGGCGAGCGCATCCCCGAATTCTTCGATCTCGTCCGGCCCGGTCCCTTCGCGAGCATCGACGAGGACCGTCAGATACGAGAGCGCCCCAAAGGTCTCAGCGGCTTCCTTGAACGTATCGACCGCGGGATTCCCGCGCGGGATCAGGGCCAGGATGTCCGACTCGATCTTCAATCGCGGGCCGAGGAAGGCCCCGAGCGCCGCCAGTGCCGCGGCCAGGAAGAAAATCAGGCGGTAGCGTCGTCGGCTGAATCGCTCGAGCGCCAGCAGGACCTGGCGTTTGCCTCCGAATGGCGGGTTGTCGGGGGGGCTTGGGTTCATCGGACCAAAATCCTGGCCGATGGGGCGAGGCCTGGTCGGCCCAAGTCGGCGGAGTCGGGATTATTCCGTGGACGCTCCCCAAGCGTCAAGGGTCTCGATAACGACGCTTGCGAGGCCCATCGCTGATCGACTAGATTCGGCCACGTCGGCATCGGTCGATGCTTCCGCCTCGCCCGTCCCCGCCGATGCGGGGACCGCGCCCGACACGGGGTGTCCGGTATGACTTTGGCCAGAACAGGCGCCGATCCATTCATTCGTCTCGAGGAAGACTACGGCGCCCACAACTACCATCCACTCGATGTAGTGATCCACCGCGCCAGCGGCGTCTGGGTCGAAGACGTGGAGGGCCAGCGGTACCTCGATTTCTTGGCCGCCTACTCCGCGGTCAACCAGGGGCATGCCCACCCTCAGATTCGCAAGGCGCTGATCGAGCAGTCCGAGCGCGTGACGCTAACGTCACGGGCATTCCGCAACGACCAGCTCGGGCCGCTCTACAAAGAGGTGCACGACCTCACCGGATACGGACGGATGTTGCCGATGAACTCCGGTGCCGAGGCGGTGGAAACGGCGATCAAGGCCACGCGCAAGTGGGGCTACAAGGTCAAGGGGATTCCCGACGGCCGTGCCGAGATCCTGGTCTTCACCGGGAATTTCCACGGTCGAACCACCACTATCGTGGGATTTTCCGACGATCCGCAGTACCGCGACGGGTTCGGCCCGTTCACGCCCGGATTCACGTTGCTGCCCTACGGGGACCTCGGGGCGATCGAAATGGCGATGAACCCCAACGTCGCCGGAATCCTGGTCGAGCCGATCCAGGGCGAGGCCGGCATCATCGTCCCCCCGGACGGGTACCTGCGCGGCATCGCCGACGTCTGCGGTCGACACCGAGCGCTGTTCGTGGCCGACGAGATTCAGTCCGGCCTCGGACGGACTGGCAAGCTCTTCGCTTTCCAGCACGAGGGAGTTCGCCCGGACGTGGTGATCGTTGGCAAGGCGCTGTCGGGCGGCTTCTACCCGGTCTCGGCGATCCTCGCCGACGACGAGGTGATGAACGTCTTCCACCCGGGCGACCACGGATCAACCTTCGGCGGCAACCCGCTCGCCTGCGCCGTCGCTCGCGCCGCACTGCGCGTCTTGGTCGAGGAGGGGATGATCGAGAACTCGGCGAAGCTCGGCGATTACTTCATCGAGCGGCTGCGGTCGCTACGCGACCCGAAGATTCGTGAGATTCGCGGCCGAGGGCTGTGGATCGGACTCGAGCTCCAGCCCGACGCCGGCGGCGCGCGGCGCTACTGCGAAGCACTGCGGCATGAAGGCCTCCTGTGCAAGGAGACCCACGTGAACACGATCCGCTTCGCCCCGCCGCTGATGATCCAACGCGAAGAGCTGGACTGGGCCTTCGAACGTATCGAGCGCGTGATCGCCTCGATCGGGGGCTGAGCCCATCACTCGGCGAAACGAAAGCGCCGACGACAGCGGGGGCCGTACCGTCGATCTCGCTGGCGTCACACTCTGGCTGGCTCACCCCGACCGTTTCGTCGCGCGCTGGGTCGGCCAACGCGAGACCATGAAGCAACTCCTGGCCGCGTGGACCGTCATCGACGGGCGCGACTTGCCGATGACCCCGCGCCTGCTCGGGAAACCCGGCGTCGGCAAGACCACGCTGGCCTACGCGGCGGGCTGCGCCATCGAACGCGACGTCTACATCGTCCAGGCAACGATGGACACCCGTCCGGAAGATCTGTTGGTCACGCCGGTCGTCGATCGACAGGGCGCGATCCGCTACGTCGCCTCGGGTCTGGTCACCGCGATGATACGCGGCGGTGTGGCTATTCTCGACGAGGCTAATCGGATGTCCGAGAAATCGTGGGCCTCGCTGGCGCCGTTACTCGACGACCGACGTTACGTCGAATCGATCGTTTCCGGGATCAAGATCTCCGCCGACCCCCGTTTCCGTCTCGTGGCAACCATGAACGAGGACGCGTCGACCTACGAGCTTCCGGAATATATCGAATCCCGCCTCCAACCCCGCATTCATCTCGACTTCCCCGATCACGATGAGGAAAAACGCATCCTCGCCGAGAATTTGCCGTTTGCCGACGACGAGATCCTCGACTGGGTCACGCGGTTCTTGCAACGGGCGCACGAGGCCGACGAGAGTTACACCGTGCGCGACGGCATCAACGTCGCGCGCTTCGCGCTCAAGCTGCTGTTCGCCAAAGACGGAACGGTCCCAAGCACGGCTCTCTCCTCTGCCGTGCTGCTCGTGCTGGGCGACGACGCGCTCCGACATCTCGAGTGAAACCGACGGCGAACGGAGCGTTCCTCGGCGGGAACGGAATATTCGTTCTCCCGGTTCTGCACGAACGACTCGAGTACGCCGACCTCGTCCGCGGTGCGTTCGCCGCGCTCGACCCCGACGCGGTTGTAGTCGAGATCCCGTCGGCGCTGACAGACCTCTGGCTGCGTGGGGTCGATCGCTTGCCCGCGATCTCGGTCCTGCTTTACGAGAACGCCGAGGGCCAGACGATCTACCTCCCGATCGCTCCGTCCGATGCGATGGCCGAGGCCGCACGCCGCGGCCGAGAGCGAGGAGTCGAAGTTCGCTGCGGAGATCTCGACCTCGATGGCTACGCCGACTACCGCGACCCGGTCCCGGATGGTTACGCGCTACTGCGGCTCGGGCCGGAACAACTCTATCGAGCCTTTCGCGACTCCCCGCGACCCACCGATCCGCTCGATGATCGCCGCGAGAGCGCGATGGCCCATGCCGCCCGCTGTCTGCGAGACCAGGGAGCCGGGCGTGTTCTCGTCGTTTGCGGCATGCACCATGCCGCCTCGATCGCCCGGGCGGTCGAGGAGGATCAAGGCGTTCCGCTGACCGCGCCGCGTCGGCGCAACGCGCGACTGGTGAACCTTCATCCCGATTCGCTGGGTGAGGTGCTCCAGGAGATCCCGTTTTATCTGGCGGCCTGGGAGGCCCGCCGCATCGTCGTCCCGGAAGAGCCGGAGGCGGCTCCGCCCATGCCAGCCGGCCGCACCTACGGCACGTTTCGCGTGCTGTCGGGCGGTAGCGGTGACGATCCGGAGCGATTGACCTCGACCATCGCCCGCGCGGCGCGGCGCGGCGCGTCCGCGCCGGAGTGGTGGACGAGTTGGGTCGGGAACGAGATCCCCTCGCTCCTGGATCGCCTGCAGTTGCAATGGTCGCTCGTCGACGAAGCCGAGCGCGCGCTTGGCGCGTCGGCACCGGATGAACGGATCGAGCGCTGGCAACGTCCGCTACTCGCGCGCTACACGCGGAACCTCGCGCTGGCCTCGGGGACGCTCGTCGCCGACCTGTTCGACCTGCTGACGGCAGCTCGGGGATGTGTCTCCGAGAACTTCGCCTGGGAGTTACACCGTCTTGCCGTCGCCTATCCGGCCCAGGAGACGGCCGCCGCGGGTTTGGCCACCGCGCGGATCCACGCCGACGAGTTGTGGGATGGGGTCCGGCGGATGCAACTGTCGCGGCGGATCCGCAAGCCCAAGCGCCCCGATCTCTCGCGGCTGCTCAAGACCCGGCGACGCGACGAATCCCGCCCCGGCGAGTGGCTCGATGGCTTCGATTCCGACGCGATCTGCTCCTGGCCTCCCGAGGATGTCATCGTCGAGGAATTTGGCCGGTACTTGCGAAGGCGGGGGAAGAGCTTGCTCTCCGAGGAGCGTACTCGAACCGCCCCCTTCACCACGTCGATCCTCGACGGGATCGACGTCCGAGAGACGATCCGCAACTGGACCGACGGGAGGATCATGGTCCGCGAGTTCGTCCGCGCGCCGGGCAACGTCGGCTCGGTGGTTGTGATCTTCGAGGAGGACGGCGATCCGCACGAGGAACGCTTCCCCTACGCGCAAACCTGGCACGGTGAGCACTCGCAAGAATCGGACATGGCCTTCTACAGTACCGATCCGGCTCTGGGCGTCGTGGGGCCGGGAATCTGCCGGGCGACTTACGGTGGCTTCATGCTCTCCCATCCACCGCGCCGCATGGCCGATGTTTGGTCGGACCCGGACTATCGTCTGGCGGAATCGAAGGCCGAGGTCTTGTTGCTCGCAGCCCTGGACTACACGACGGAAAAGATCACTGTCTACGTCGCCCCGCGCCCACCGCGACCGATTCTGCGACAGCTCGCTGCCAGACTTGGTCTCCGGTTGCTCCACGTTCCGCTGGGTTCGCTCTCGCCCGTGACCCGACGGCGGCTGCGGGTCCTGCACATTCTGAGCGGAGCCGACAAGCGCAAGATCGCCCGGGAGTACATCTGGTGAACGTCGCGCTGTTCGGGGTTGTCGGTCCTCTGAGCCGAAGAATTCGGGTTGGCTGACGAGTTGGGACTTGATTTCGAGTCCAACTAGCCATACCATTTGGTCCTCTTCCCTTCGTCCGTCGCTCCCGCGATGGTCGACCCCAAGTCTCCGGAGGCGATCTCGATGTCCCCCAAATACCGCCAACAGGGCTACCAGGACTCCGAGCCTGCCCCTGAACGCCAGGACGCGCCAAGAACGTCCGCAGCGCGAAACTTGACGACTGAGGAACGCATCCAGTTGCGCTCACTACGACGCGCGACCGCGCGTGAGGCCTCGGAGGTCGTTCGCTGTCACGATTGCGGCACGAACGTCGAGAACACTGGCTCGATCGGCAAGGAAACCTGCTGCCCACGCTGTTCGACCGCGCTTCACTGCTGTCGGGCCTGTGTCCAATTCGATCCGTCCGCCCGCTGGCAGTGCCGTGCACCGATTCCAAGCCTGATCACGGCCAAGGCGGAAGCCAACGACTGCGCGTCCTATCAGCCTCGACTGGTCCTCGACGCCACCGGGCGACGCAGCCCCCCCGCCTCCTCGGGGAGTCGCAGCTCCTCCGATCCGCGCAGCCAGTTCGAGAATCTGTTCAAGCGCTGATCGCCCACCTCGCCTCGAATCCCGCTGCGCTAGATTGCATTTTCGTAAGCGGCCTTCTCCGTCTGGTGCCTCCCTCTCCGCGACCCTATGTTCAGTGGTGCGCCAACTGCGCGCGAGGTAGGCTCGTGATGGATCGTCGCAACGAACGGGGAGAGGGTCGAATCGGGCTCTGTATCGCGCTCGCCGTCTGCGGTGCCGCGATCTTCGCGGGCATCCAATACGTTCCGGTTCGGATCGCCGCCTACCATTTCCACGACACGTTGCGGCAAGAGGCCCGCTTCGCCGCGGTTCGCGACAGCGTGGATGTGGTGCGCAAACGCATCCTCGACCAAGCGGACTCGCTGGATATTCCGTTGGACGCCGACAATTTGACCGTGCGCAAGACCGCAAGCGAAGTGGTCGTGACGGCGGCCTACGAAAAGCCAATTGACCTCAAGGTCACCAAGTACACCTATCGCTTCTCCGCGACGGAGCGTGCCCCGCTCTTCTGATTCGTTAATTCAGGTCAGCGCGCGGGCAGCGGCTGTAAGTCTTCCCAGACCAGGCGTCCGGCCGCGACGACCTGGCGTACCCGCGGCAGCCCCATCCGGTAAACCAGGTGATGGCGCGACGGGACGGCGTGAATCACGACGTCCGCGCGCTTGCCGGGCTCGAGACTACCGGTGCTGTCCGAACGGCCCAGGGCGTGGGCCGCGTTGAGCGTCGCTGCCGTGATCGCCTCGTCCACGCCTAGGCGCGCCGTGAGGCAGCCGAAGGCCAGCGCGGCCCCCATCGACTCCAGCGGGCAGCTGCCGGGGTTGAAGTCCGTGGCCAGGACGACGGGGACGCCAAAGTCCACCAGACGCCGACCCGGCGGTCGACGATCGCTCATCAAGAAAAAGGTAGCCGCGGGGAGCAACACGCCGGAGGTTCCGGCTCTCGCGAGGGCGGCTAGCCCGGCATCCGACGCATATTCCAAATGATCGGCCGAGGCTGCCCCCAACTCCGCCGCGAGCATCGCCGCGCCGTCGTCGGCGAGTTGATCGGCGTGGACGCGGATACCGAGCCCCAATCCCCGAGCGGCCTCGAGGATCACGCGAGCCTCGGCAATCGTGAACGCCTGTGCATCGATGAAAACGTCGGCGTATTCGGCGAGCGCTCGACGAGAGACCTCAGGCAGCATCTCCTCGACGAGCGCGTCGACGTAGGCTTCGCGATCCGCGCGATGCTCGCGCGGGATCGTGTGCGCGCCTAGAAAAGTCGGCACGACCTCGACCGGATGTTCTGCGGCCGCCAGCCGCAGGGCCTCGAGCTGTTTGATCTCATCGGGCAAGCTCAACCCGTAACCGCTCTTGGCCTCGACCGTCGTCGTGCCCAGGCGAAGCATCGCGTCGAGACGCGATCGAACGTCGCCAGCGAGATCTTCCACCGTCGCCGACCGGACCTTCTCGACCGTGGACAAGATGCCGCCGCCGCGCGCCGCGATCTCCGAATAGGTAGCCCCGCGCAACCGCTCGTCGAACTCTCGCTCGCGCCAGCCGGTGAATGGCAGATGCGTGTGAGCATCGACGAACCCCGGAAGCGCGGTCCCGCCTTGCGCGTCGACTCGGACCGCGCCGTCGACCAGCCGGACCGTTTCGCCGAACTCTCGTTCCGTACCGACGAAAACGATTCGCCCCGCGCACGAGGCGATCGCCGCCGCGTGCTCGACGCGCAGACGGCCGAGCTCTCCGCCGATGCGCGGCGCCGGCCCGATCGGGGTGGCGAGTTCGGAAATTCCGACTACGGCGAGGTCGGCTTCGATCATCCAGCGTCGGTGCCGGACTTCCGCGGAAGGACGCGAAGATTGTCGCGTTCCCCGCGCGCATCCCGGCGCAGTTCGAGCATTTCGAGATGCTGCTCGATCACGCCGCGGAGTCGCGCCTCATACCCATCGCGCTCGGCGCGGGCACGCTCGGCTTCAACCTCCAGGCGCGCGACCTGGTCCCGCGCGGACTGAAGGATCCGCTCCGCTTCCAGCCGCGCCTCCTTGAC
>JANNRU010000155.1:0-4875 GCA_031401755.1 Acidobacteriota bacterium
GCGGCTCCGCATAACGACCAACTCCGCATATCACGGTTTATGCGTAGCTCTGCATAAACCGTGATAGCGAACCAGATTGAACCGAGGCGGCGGAACCAGCGCCGCCAACTTCTCGATCAATTCCAGGGGCTCGAATCCAACCGGGGCGTCGCCAATACCCTAGGCCGCAGTTCACTGCCGGGCGAGCGCTCGATCAGGCTCGTAACGATGCGATCTGCGTCGCCGCGCAGGCCTTATCGATTCTGAGGAAGCGGACGAGCTTTCGGACGTGGAAGTTTTCGATCTCCGCGCGCAGGTTCTCACGGCTCGCCCCGTGGCGCCCCAAAGGCAGCGCCTTGTAAGTTCTTCCCCGATAGCGCACCCAGTAGTGGTGCTCCTTCTGGACCACCACGCAGTCCGGAGCGCAAACACGGAGCATCTCGAAGATTTCGGCCAGCGTCGCCAACGGTGGTGATTGTCAGGCGACGTCGGCGAGCTGCGCGATTGCCATCGTGTCGGTCGCGTTCTCAACGCGGATTCCGGGCTCATTCAGCCGGACGACAGCGACGTCAGCCTGGCCGTCAGGAGAGTCTGCTCGAACCCTGGGAAGTTCCATCGGCGCACCGGCTCCTGCTCTCACGGCCTGAGCTGAAGCTTGCCACTGGACCAAGTCCTCGTCGTCGACCTGATCGAAGAACTCCTTGACGGAAGCCTCAAACGAGCGAAAACCCTCTGGATCGCTGGCGCACTCGAACATCACCCTGGAAAAGGTCTCCCGGAAACTCTCTAGTGCCTCAGCCGGCGTCGGGCCGTGCGCCGAAATCCCACCAGGCGCCACGCCGGAGACGAACCACGTCCCGTTCTCCTCGAGGAGCAGGAGTCGCCCGCGCGCGATCACGAGGGCCGCAAAAGACCCACCCTGTCCGAACACTGGAACGCGGTATCGAAAGACCAGCGCGTAGGCCAGCCCGGAGCCCGCACCTCCGTCGGTCGTCATATCTCCGCTACCTCCGCCTGCGTGGGCGCCTATATAGGCATCCACGGTCGCTCCGAATTGGAGTATACGGTCAGCGCCCCGTGCGTGCCCAGTCCTACCCGGTCCAAGACAGTACTGGCCCCCCAGACCCGGTCCTGCCCAACTGGACTGGACTCCAGTGGCTCCCCAGAAACCCTGGGAGAGTCAACCGAGCCGCCACAGGCGTGTGCCACTGCCCCGCCAGTCCTCCACACGCCGCCTATCTCACTACGTCCTGCGCCCGTTGATGGCAGTGCGCTGGATCGAGCGAGGGCTTGGGCCGGTGCCGATCGAGTTTGCCAAGCTGGTCGAGGCGACGATTCAGCAGTCGACAATCCGCGACGCGATCGGCAGTCGTGTCACCGCGAAAATGGCCGGGGCGGAACTGGATCGGGGACCACGTATCGAGGCCCTCAGTGGGTTCATCGAGAGGGAGTTGGCGCGACTCGAGGCGATTCCCGTCTCCGCGCAGGCTTCAGAATCATCAATTGATGTTTTGTACGAGTTGTTTCGCGAGGTCGTGAATGAAGTATGGGCGCCTGCCGAGCCCGGAGATTGAACCCGGGAACCGTGTGGCGCGGCAGCGGGTCGGCAACTCCCGATAGTAAACTCTGGCCGGATCGCATCACGGAACAAGCCATCCAGGTCTTCGCGGCGGTTACTCTGCTCGTGATCGGGCTTTCGCACCTGCTGCAGCCGAAGGCCTGGGTCACTTACTATCAGGCGCTCGCGGCCCAAGGGACCTCCGGGGCCTTCCTTGAAGGGTTCCTCTGCCTGACGTTTGGCGGCGTGATCGTCGGATTTCACAACGTGTGGCACGGGCCTGCCGTTGTCCTGACCTTGGTCGGCTGGGCCCAGGTCCTCAAAGGAATGGGGCGCTTCGTGGCTCCGCAGTTCGCGGTGCAGATCATGGCGCGGGCAACGCTCGAGCGTGCGTGGTTCTTTCGCGTCGGCGGCGTGTTCGCCCTGCTCCTGAGCGGGTTTTTCTGGTGGTTGCGCCTCGGGCGTTGACCGGTCGTATCATGGACATTCTCCACGCCATCGGAAACACCTCCCTGGTACAGCTGCGCAGGGTCGTACCCGCGGGTTGTGCGCGCGTTTTCGCGAAGCTCGAGTGGGAGAACCCCAGCGGCAGCGTCAAGGACAGAATGGCGCACGCCGTCATCTCGCAAGCGGAAGCGGACGGTCGTCTGAAACCCGGAGACACCGTCGTCGAGTACACGGGCGGCAGCACCGGGGCCGCCCTCGCCTTGGTCTGCGCCGCCAAAGGGTACCGGCTCAAGATCGTCAGCTCCGATGCGTTCAGTCGGGACAAGCTGGATCAGATGGCGGCGCTGGGTGCGGAGCTCACGCTCGTTCCGAGCGAAGGAGGCCGCACCACCAAGAAGTTGATCCTGGACATGATCGAAGCCGCTCGCGCGTGGAGTCGCGAGCCGCACACCTACTGGATCGACCAGCTCGCCAAAGTGGACAGCATCGCGGGCTACTTCTCGCTGGGCGAGGAGATCTGGAGCCAGACGACGGGGGAGATCGACGCTTTCGTTCACTGCGTGGGCACAGCGGCGACGTCGCGGGGTGTGGCGACGGTGCTGAAGCGGTACAAGCCGAGTATCGAGATTGTCGTCGTCGAGCCCGCGGAGTCGTCCGTGCTGCGGGGAGGGCAGCCCGGGCCGCACAAGATCGAAGGGGTCGGGATTGGGTACACGCCTCCGCTTTGGGATCCGACCGTCGTGGGCGACATCCTGGCGGTGAGCACCGCGGACGCGAAGGAGATGGCGAGGCGCATCGCGCGGGAGGAGGCGCTCTTTGCGGGGACGTCCTCCGGAGCCAACGTCGTCGCCGCGATTCAAGTTGCAGCGCGTCTGGGGCCAGAGGCCAATGTGGTCACGCTGATGGCCGACTCAGGCCTGAAGTATCTGAACACGGATGTGTACGAGCGGTCGCGACGAGAGTGAGACCGTGAACCACCATGACCGGAACCAGCGGAGCCTCCCGGAACAGCTCCGGTAGGGGCAGGACCAACGGGTGCGATGATGGACACCGGCCGCGGCAACGCTGTAGGCTATCGCGCCGATAGTTCCTCGGTCGATCGGGGTCACCATGACTGAAGGTAGAAAGACGTGGGCCGGGACCGTCCTCGGCTGGTTCGTCACCCGGGACGACAAGGCGGAGGCCGATGAGCTGTCGGACGAGGGCCAGTCTCTCCCGCCGACGATCGAGCCCGTGGGCGATCTGCCCGCCGCGCCGGGCGGAATGGTGGATTTCGAGGCGGTCTTCGCGGCGTTCGGCATCGAGACCGCGGCCCGCGACCGGCTGACCAAGGCCGACGGGCTTCTCAGGTCCCTGCCCTCCGGCGCCGATCCCGCCGTGAAGCGTCAAATCGTCGAGGCGTCGCTCAAGGCGTTCAACGTGCCGCTCGACGAGATGATTGAGGCGGCCTGTGAGCAGATTCAGGCGCTCGACGCCTACCAGCGCAAGGGGGGCACCGCATTGAAGGCCTTTTGCGACGAGTCCGACAGGCGGGTCGCGGTGCTCGAGCAAGAGATCGCGTCGATTCGGGCGGCGATGCACACGCAGGTCGACGATCAGAAGAAGATGCTCGAATCGTGCAACCATAAGAAGCTCGAGGTGCAACGCCTCCTGGAGTTCTTCGGTCCCGAAGCGGTCGGCCGAGTCGTGCGAAACTCGCCGAAGCTCATCGACCCGAGCGATCCCGGAGCCAGCGGCGCCCCGTCGACCAACTGATTTGCGCGGGCGCCCGGTTTGCCCCGTGAAAGAGAGGCCATCCGATGTCGGACATCTCGTTCTTCGCCCGAATCGCCAACCTATTCAGGGGGTTTCTCTCGATCTTCATCTCCGGTATCGAGAAGGAGCATCCGGAGATTGCCTACGAGAACGCCATCAACTCGATGGTCGGGAAGTACTCGAAGCTGAAGGCGGCGACGGCCGCGATCATCCGGCGTCGCGAGGACGTCGATGAACGGCTGAAGCAGGCGACGAAGGACCTGGCGCAGACGGAAGCGGAACTCGCCGTCGCGGTGGAGACGAATCAGGACGACCTGGCCCTGATTCTCATCCAGAAGAAAAACCAACTCCAAACCGCGGTGGCCGAGATGACGGGCGACATGCAGACCGCTCAGAAGGACGCGGAGGATGCCAAGTCCTCGATCCTGCAGGTGCAGTCGGAGATCAAGAAGCTCAAGGCCGAGCGGGACGTGATGCTGGCGCGGATGCAGTCGGCGCAGGCTCGCGTCAAGATCCAGGAGCAGCTCGACGGATTGTCGGTGGACGCCGAGGTCAAGGCACTCGATAACGTGCGCGAGCACATCAAGAACACCATCGCCCGGGCGAACTTGGGCAAGGAGCTGGCCGATACGTCTCTCGACGCGCGTCTCGCCACGCTCAAGAGCCAAGCCGGGGACGTGCAGGCGAGGCAGCAGTTGGCGGAGCTGAAGGCCAAACGGGCCGCGCAGCAGGCCTCGCAGAACCAGAAGTCGATGTGAAGGAGAGATCATGAGACTCACGGCCGTTGGCAAGGCGTTCGTCACGATCGTGATCCTCGGCGTCCTGGCATTCGCCGTCTGGTACTACAAGGCCGATGCGATCCGTAGCTGGGCTGGGGCCGAAGGCGAAGTAAAGAGGGAAGCGGTCACCCAGCGCGACTTCGAGTCGCTCAAGAACGCGCCTTCCGACCCGGATCGTGTCGTCGGCGCGTCTGGTGTCACCGGCGCGGTCCTCGCGAGTTCGGGGAAACTCAGCCGGGCCCTCGTCGTGGGCATCAATACCTGGGCGGGCCACGCGCCGGGCATCGTCTTCAATGGCGGGATGGACCCGAACTCGGCGTCGGGCTACAAGCAGCGATTTGCGCTCGACGTGAAGTT
>JANNRU010000156.1:0-3340 GCA_031401755.1 Acidobacteriota bacterium
ATCTATTGCTCGACGAGATGGTGAGCAACGCTTACCGGCACGGTTACAACGAGCAGGACGATGAACCGGTCGGCGTCCGAGTGCGCGTGCATGCCGAGTACGTCTACGTCGCGGTGCGTGACCTTGCACCGACCTTCGACAGTGCACGGCACGCGGCGACCCGCTCCGCGCCGCCGCCGGATAGCGGCGCCACCGGCGGCATGGGGCTCGTCATCGTGCATAGCATGTGTGAATCACTGACGCACCAAGTGCCTAAGGAAGGCGGCAACGCCGTCTACGCGGTGATGAAGCTGCAGCGTCGCGGCCGGTTGTCGCCGGCGCGTGTGCATGCGGGCGTTCACGAACACGGAGACTGAGGTCGACTCGATTCGGAGTCGGCGCAGAGGCTGGCACCGGCCATCGGCGCGACTGTCGGGAGGATCGGCTGATGCGGGCGCTCGAGCTCAATCTCGCGACTCGACCGTTCCGCAATAACACGCTGGTATGGATCGGCCTACTGCTCGCTTTCGGGCTGGTCGCGGGCTCGATCTCTTGGAGTGTCTGGACCTTCGTCGACAAGCACGCAGCGCTCGTCGACCTCCGCGATCGGGTCGGCAAGATCGACGCCGAGTTCGCGGTGTTGGATGTGCGAGAGTCCCGCGCGAAGCGAGAGGCGGCGACGGTCGATCTCCGGTCGTTGCGCTTCCGAACGGAAAAGGCGAATGAAGTCATTCGGGCGAAGGCGTTTTCCTGGACCCGGCTGTTCAACGAACTCGAGGCGATCCAGCCCAATGACGTTCGCATGACCTCGGTGCATCCGGTTTTCATGGCCGACCGCGGTCGCGCGGGCCGCGGGGAGACCGAGCTCACCGCGATCCCGGTCTCGGTCGAGGGAATTGCCAGGGATCTTGCCGATTTTTTCGCGTTCGAACGGGCTCTTCTCGCCAACCCGCAGTTCGCTCGCGTCGAGCCCGGCCGCGTTAACCGGAGCGAAAGGGGTGACGAGATCCAGTTCGATCTTGCCTTCCTCTACGATCCGGTGATCGCCGAAGGGCGGGCGGAGCCGAACGGCGAAGCGGGTGCGGTCGGGATGCCGACCGACGGCAAGTCCGACCCCCAGCCGGTGGGCGACGTGCTCGTCCTGTCGCCGGACGTCGGTCCAGGTCCGGGCGCTACCACGGGAGCACCGGAAGAGCCTCCGGTCGAGCCGGACGGGGACGCGGTCGTCGTTCCGCCGGCGCCGGGCCAGCCCGGAAAGGGACGCGCGGCGAACCCGCCGACCCGGCGTCGACCGCGTGGGACGAATTAGATGAAGCTCCTACGATTCGATATCCGAAACGTGTCGCGCAATCTCTTCATCGGGATAGCTTTGTTCTTCGTTGCCAACGTCGTCTTCTACGTCTTAATCGCCCGTGGCACCGTGCGCGAGTACGATCGGCTACGACTGGAGAGCGGACCGCGCTTCGATCGACTCGAGGCGCGTCGCCTGGAGGTCGAGCGGCAAGAAGCCTTCCTGGCTGCGCTGACCAAAGCCGAAGCCGACCTGTCCAAGCTGCGTGAAGAAGTGCTGTCGACGCGCGAGCGGCGGCTGGTCGAAGTCCAGCTCGAGGTCGCGGATATTGCCGACCGATTCTCGGTTCCGATGGAATCCGTGGCATCGGCCAACGAAGTCTTGAGCGACGAGCGGATCGACCGCCTGGAGATGGTCGTGCCTCTCGAGGGCGGCTACGCCAACCTGAGGCGGTTCCTGCAGGCGGTCGAGGATTCGACCGAGTTCCTGGTCGTCGAAAACGTCCGATTGGGTGAGGCCCAGGACGGCGGTTCGTTGCTGCTACTCAACATCACGCTCGCGACCTATTTCGATGTGCCGGACCGAGTCGCGGTCGCCGAGACCCAGGCCCCGACGGCTGACGCAGCCGCCAAGGGGGCCGGCTGATGGCCAGAAAGCTCACCGCGCGGGAGCGAAATCTCCTCGTGGTTCTCCTCGTGGCGACGCCCTTGGTCGTCTGGTGGCTTTCACCGGAGGCGACCAAGGTCGTCGTGACCGAGACCGCGTCGGCTCGGCGTCAGCGGGTCGCGGCCGAGGAAGCCGCGCCGGTCGTCGAACTCGCCTTGCTCGAGGCCAGGGCGACCGACTACGATCCGCGCGGTCGCGATTTGTTCAAATACCATGTGCCCCCACCTCCACAGCCGAAGTACGAGCCGCCACCGTATACCCCTCCGCCTCCCCCCGTGGTTGAGGCGGCACCTCCACGTCCGATCCAGGGACCCCGTGTCGAGCAGCCGCCGGCTCCGACCTTTCGCTACATCGGACTACTGGGTCCCAAGGACGCCAAGTTCGCCACCTTCGAGATCGGAAAAGAGATCGAGCTCCGCTCGGTCGGTGAGCCGATCGATAAGCAGTTTCGACTACTGGAGTTTCGCCACGATAGCGTGATTTTGGGATACGAGGACGCCCGCTTCAAGGGGCGAACGACCGAACTCAAGATGCGCGCCAAGTAGAAGTAGGGAGCAGGACGTTGTCCACACGCGAAAGACTGGTCCGGAGCGCCGCCATCCTCGGCCTCGTGATTCTCGTCGGCGGCTGTGCGGCGGGGCAAGCCTATCGGCGCGCCGAAAAAGAGATGCGCCGCGAGATGTTCGACGAAGCGGTGCTCCACTACAGCAAGGCGGTGGCGACCGATCCGGGCAACACCCGCTATTCGGTCGCGCTCGATCGGGCCAAACTCCGTGCGGCCGGAGCGCACTTCGAACTGGGCAAGCGCTACACCGGCGCTTTGCAGTGGGAGCTGGCGATCGCCGAGCTCCAACAGACCCTTCTGCTCTATCCCGGACACCAATTCGCGCAGAACGAACTGGTGAAAGCGGTAAGGGAGTTGCGACGGCTGCAGTCCACGCCGTCCGAGATCGAGCAGATGAAGGAGCGGGCAAAAGAGCGCGAGCTCGGGCCACCCAAACTCGACCCGCGTGCCAACATACCGATCCTGCTCAACTTCAAGGACGTCGAAGTCGGAAAGATCTACGAGGCGATCAGCAAAGCCTCAGGCATCAACTTCATTTTCGACGACAAGACCGATCTCGACAAGCCGATGACGATCGACATCGGCAGCGTCAGCTTGCAAAAAGCACTCGACATCCTGATGCTGCAAACGAAGAACTTCTACAAGGTGATCGACGAATACACCTTGCTGATCGCTCCCGACAATCGGCAGAAGCGACAAGAATACGAAGATCAGGTGATCCGTACCTTCTTTCTCAGCAACGCCGACACTAAGCAGGTCGTGACCCTGTTGCGTTCCCTCCTGCAGTCGAGGCAGATCGCCGAGAACGAAGATCTGAACTCGGTGACGATCAAGGACAC
>JANNRU010000157.1:0-1703 GCA_031401755.1 Acidobacteriota bacterium
GCGGTTGATCGCGCGGATCGGCCCTCCGCTCGACAGTGCCCAGAATCGCAAGCGACTGGTCTGGGCCGCACGGCTCCATGAGATTGGACTCGCCGTCTCGCACACCGGCTTCCACAAGCACGGTGCTTACCTAGTCGCCCATTCCGACATGGCCGGTTTTTCAGCGGATGATCAGGTATTGCTCTCGGCGCTAATCCGTGGACACCGGCGGAAATTTTCGCGACAGATCTTCTCTGGCGTCGCCGCGTTCGACGAGCAGACTGCGTTTCGACTCTGCGTACTGTTTCGCCTAGCGGTGCTCCTCAACCGCGGACGGGTCAGCGGCATCGTTCCCGAGGTCGGGTCGACGAACGACGGTAGCGAGATAACACTGCTGTTCGGGTCCGGTTGGAAACGCGACCACCCCCTGAGCGTCGCCGATCTCGAACGCGAACACTCTTGGCTCGCCGCAGCCGGGGTGCGTCTGGTCGTCGACGAAGGGCCCGGTTCGGCGTCCGCGGTGCGCACGGCGGACGAAGGAGCGCGGCGCGGGAAGCGCGCCCGAAACTCCGCAGACTGATGGGCGTCAAGGCCAGCGGGCCGGTGATCGTAGTTGGTTCACGAACCCGGATCGTGCGAGAATCCAGGCGAGGAGGAGCTGTCATGAGCATCCTGAATTTCCTGAAGGGCGAGTTGATCGAGATCCTGGAGTGGACCGACGACTCGCGCGACACTCTTGCTTGGCGCTACCCCGACGACGACAAGGCGATCAAGAACGGCGCTCAGTTGATCGTGCGAGAGTCGCAAACTGCGCAGTTCGTCTATCTAGGGGAGTTCGGCGACACCTTCGGGCCCGGCAAGCACCCGCTGACCACCGACAACATCCCGATCCTGACCCGGCTCGCCTCCTGGAAGTACGGCCTGGAATCCCCTTTCAAGGCCGACATCTACTTTCTGAACACGCGCCTGTTCACCGGCAATAAGTGGGGCACCTCCAATCCGATCATGCTGCGCGACCCCGACTTCGGCGTGGTACGGGCCCGTGCCTTCGGAACCTACGATTTCCGAATCGTCGACCCGAAGCGCTTCCTCAAGGATGTCGCCGGATCCGACCATAACTTCATCCTCGACGAATTTTCGGAGACGATGCGCTCGCGGTTGGTCAGCGCGTTCTCCGAAGCCCTCGCCTCGTCCAACATCCCCGTCCTCGACGTTGCGCGGCGCCACACCGAGCTCGGCAACGCCTTGCTGCCGTTGCTCAACCCATTGACCACGGGCAAGTACGGCATCGAGATCTCGGCCTTCATCATCGAGAATGTCTCCGTTCCGCCCGAGGTCGAGCAGGCACTCGACAAGCGTTCGGGAATCGCGGCGGTCGGGAACCTCAACGACTACGTGAAATACCAGATCGGACAGGGTCTCGAGAAAGGTGGAGGAGGATCGGGCGGCATGGCCACCGAGATGGCCGTCGGGTTCGCCATCGCCCAGCAGTTGCTGCAGCAGCAGGGGCTTCCGGGTGCCACCAGTCCATCCGTTACCGCTGGTTCGAACCCGCCGCCCGAACTGTTGACTCCGGCCGACGTCGCGGGCAGGCTCGGGGTCCCGGAGGCGGACGTGTTGGCGTTGATCTCGTCGGGTGCGCTCAAGGCCAAGCAGATCGGACAGAGCCTGCGCGTCCGTCGCCCGGACCTCGACGCGTACCTCGCCGACTGATCGACAGCGGC
>JANNRU010000158.1:0-3821 GCA_031401755.1 Acidobacteriota bacterium
CGCTCTGCGCGTTCGGCTTCCTCCTCGAGCAGTGCCGCAATATCCTCGGCGGGGAACTGCAGCAGGGCGGCCAGCTCTTCGAGCTGCTTGTCAGTTTCGGGAAGCAAGCCGGCGAGGTCCGGGAGGCTCAGCTCGCCGAGCAGCTCGTGGACCAGCTCGGCCCGGCGGATCGGCACGTCCTGGCCTTGGAGCCGGTTCAACGTGGCGAGCAGCAGCTTGGCCTCGCGGTCATCCACGTCCCAGACGTCACAGCGAGCGTCGACGTAGGACAGCTCCCGGAGTACTTCGACCCGGTGGTGGCCGTCCAGGATCTGGAATTCCTCCGCCAGCTCCGGGTGAGGACGCACGACGATGAACGGGTAGCGACCCGTGCGCCGCACGTGCGCGGTGAGCTTGGCTCGTAGGTCCTCCGGCATCCGGTTGCTGTTGAGCGGGTGCGCGTGAAGCCGGGCCATGGGGACGATGCGAGCGCCGATGTGCTTTTCGGTCATACGATCTCCTCACGGGCGGTGGTGGGTCGGGGCAGGTTGGCGAACAGGGCCGCGCGCGGGTCGTGGCCGATGACCAGAAACTCGCGGTTATGCTCCTTCTTTTCCTCGGTCGCGATCGAGGGCAGGTGCTGGTAGGCGATCTCGATTGCGCGGGTCGCACGGCCCAGGCGCGCCATCTTGCCTTCGAGCTCACCCAGGGAGACCACCGCGTTGCCCAGCGACAGAATCCAGATCGGGATGTGCGCCGCGCGCTCGAACAGGCCGTCGATCAACGCGGCGCCGTCCCTTGCGGTGAACGGGCTCGTCGGTCGCGCTGTGCCTTCGAGGATCTGATCGATGACCTTGTACTCCCGTTCGTAGCTCATCACCCCGGGATACGGCGGGTCAAAGTACGCCACGTCGGCTTCGATCGTCGGGAGCACGTCGAACACGCTGCCTTGGATCACGCGGCCTTCGCCTTGGAAGACGCCGAGGTTGATCTGCTGGGCCAGTTGCCAGACGCGCTCGGGGCGGGTCAGGCGCAGACCCTCGACGTAGTGGTGCACGCAGGACTCGGTGATCGACTCGTACTCCCCCGTCGAGACGCGATGGATCGTTCCTGAGCGCACCTGGCTCATCGGGTGCTCGAGTAACGCCAAACGGATGGCAAGCATGCGGATCAGCGCGGCCTTGGCGGGGTCGGCTGTCTTGTCTGCGACGTCCAGGGCGCGATCGAGGAAGCGGGCGAGGTTGGCCGTGAAGACCGAAGGCACCATCTCGCGCTCGATGCGTCCCGGGGGCGTCGCCGTCGGCTTCAGCAGGCGCAGCACGTCCTCACGCGTGAGCTTGACCCGGGAGTTTTCGATCAGCGCTCGGCCCACGGTGATCGAGCGCATGGCAATATCGGTCGCAACGACATAGAAGCCCATCGCCTTGGCGAAGAGGCTGACGCTCCCGCCACCCAAGAAGCAGTCCAGGAGAATCCGCCCGATCCAGTGTCGCCGCGGGAGCAAGCGATCGATCTCGCGGAAGATCACCGGACACAGCCGCCGCTTTCCGCCCAGGTACGGCGGGAGCGCGGCAAAGAACGGGAGCCGCCTACGGCTGCTCGATCGTTTCGCCATCCTCGACCTCCTTCTGAAACCAGGCCCACGTCAGGCCGCTTGCGCGCACGAACCAGCCACAGTGGAAGCACCAGCCGTGGGTCTTTCCGCGCTCGTGCTCCTCCAGCGTGAAACGACGCAGCTCGAATGAAAGCGCGGTCATGGCGTCACGGCGGCGTGAGAGGTGGCGGCGATCCTGCAACCCGGAAGAATCTCTGCAATCGCCCCGCAATCGCTTGATTTGTTTGCCAACTCACGCCCTTGTTGTCCTGCATGCAGCGCATTCCGCTGCACGGAGAAACGAAGCTGACGACACGTCGCAAGACGCAACAGCCAGAGCGAACGCCGGAGCAGGCCTACGCCGAGCTGGCCACCGACGTTCAGCGATTGATGAAGGATCTGGCCAAGGCCCTCGACGCCCACCGCGCCCGATTCGGCACAGGCTCGACCGACTGGAATCACGTTGAAGAGCTGCGCCAGGCATGGGGACAGCTTGCCGACGCGCTCGGACCGATCGAGCGCCGCGTGGAGGGGTGAGACGATGAGACGACCACGCACCCAGACGATCCCGGGGTATCGGATCCAAGCAATGCTCCCGATCGGGGTTGTCTTCGCCGACGGCGTGTGCGAGGCCGCCGACTTCACGGTCTACGACGGGAAACCCTGCGTCGAGGCCCTGGTGCGGCTCGGCACGATCAAGAATCTCTACACGCTCGTGCTGACGATCGATCAGGCGCTCCAGGCCGACCTCATCGAACGCATTTGAGATTCGATTCCATTGAGTAACCATCCGGTCGACACGCGGCACGGGGTCGCGCAGCGATTCGGACGACGACGGGGCGTGAATCACGCCGAACAGGAGACAGATATGGCTACCAAGAAGCAGACCGAGGCCAACGAAGCTCCGGCGACGCCGGCCGCGAAGCCCAAGAAGACCAAGAAGCCGGTCAAGAACGCGGCGCCCGCCAGCGCGAAGCCAGCGAAGGTGCCGCGCGAGAAGAAGCCCAAAGAGGACCTGGTCGTCTTCGCCTTCCGGTTGACCGAAGCCGAACGCGACTTGATCCACGAGACCGCCGGGCCCCGAAACGCGACGGGGTTCGTGCGGCGAGTTGCGGTCGCGTTCGCCGGTGGGGATGAGCCCGCCTTCCGCGCGGTGCTCAAGGAGGCGCGCGAGCTTCGCGGCTAGTCTCCCCACTTTCTTCCTCGCCCCCGACCACTCGGGGGTGTTTCTTCGGTCAGCCGGTTTCAAACTGACTCCGCCCGCAGGCTCGACGGCCCGGCCGCCGCCGCCCGAAGCAGAGGCGGCGGGCCTGAGAGCGGGTCGTGTCGCGGCGCGTGACCAACTGGTGACCAACTGGCTCGAATTGAGTAGGTCGCGGAAGTCGTTTTCCCTTAGGGCGTGACCAACTGAATTGAGTAGGTCACGGATTTCGCGACCAACTGCGCGACCAACTGTGACCAACTGGTTCATTCGAGGGCCTCGATTGACGGACCCGGGACGAGTTCGTGTCGGTTCTTGCCGGCTCCCTCAGCTGGTCGGGACCCGATCCAACCCCGCGCGATGGCGTCCTTGAGTCCCTCCTTGACCTTGGTATCTCCGAGCCCGGTCTCTTCCTTGACTTCGGTGATGGCGTCCGACTTCGGGACACATCCCCGTGCGCGGACGATGGCGACAAAGGCCAGGGCAATGCGTTGCTTTGCGTTCACGCCGCCTCGGCGCATTTGTTCGGCGTCGTTCATCGCCCGGACCGCCGTTCCGCCATTGGGAGCGTCGGCGACCTCGATCACGGTCTCCGCCTGTCCCCCGGGCGCCCAGGCGCCGACGAGAGCGAGTCGGAGCAGGAATCGGCCCGCGGTGCCCTCTTCAATTCGTTCAAGGCTCAGAATGCGCCCGGCGGCCGCGCCGATGGCCTGCGCTCCGAGTATTGCGGATCGGGGATCGTCAGCCTTGCCGCCGGGAGGCGCCTTTCTCCGGTGGTGAAGGATCACCACGGTGATGCCGCTCGTAGTTAACGGGAGGACAGCCTTGGTAAACAGCTCGCGAACGCCGCTGTTATCGTTCAAGTCGATTCCTGACGCCGCGGCGAGCAGGGAATCGATCAGAATGAAGTCTGGGCGACGTTGTTCCGCCAGAGCGTGAAGCATCGCCTTGGCGCGATCGTCTGCCAGCCACAATGGCGGCCGGTTATAGATCAGCAGTCGCCCCTCTTGAGCGAATCCAGATAGGTCGGCCGGGTCAGTTCCTGCA
>JANNRU010000159.1:0-11295 GCA_031401755.1 Acidobacteriota bacterium
CCGGGTCGAGCTCGTCCAGCGTGGCTGCGCGCCGGATGGGCTCGACGACCTCGAAGTGCAGCGTCTCGTCGACCCGCGTGACCTTGACCCGCCACGGGTCACCCGACCGGCGGCGTACGAGCAGCGCCTCGCCGCCCGCACGCGCGCCGAGCAGCCGGCGCCAGGCCGCGTCGGCGAGCCGGACTTGCTCGAGGTCGCGCCACGGCGCGGTCGTGCGGTCGATCGTCCGCGACAGGTACGCGCGTGTCCCCGCAATCACCTCGAGCTCGCGAGCCGCCGCGACCACTCCTCCGCCGTGGGAGCTGCTTGAGGGGTCGCGGACTGGGCCGGCGCGCGACCCAGCCCCAGGCCGACCAGGGCCAGGAGCACCCCGGAGGCGCATCGACCGATCGATCGGAGTTGGAGCATCGTCGACCTGCTCAGCAATCCACGTTCCCGGGCTGAATCCGCCGATTCCGGGGAGTCCGGTCCTCTTCGTGTCGGTCCACCGACGGCAGGCGAAGCATAGTTGTCGGGATCATGGCGCATATGTGTTACGCATTAAACAACCTTGACTTATTTCTTTTGGAACATATTAGTTTGTGGCGAGCTTCCGAGAAGGGGGTACCGACGTGATCGAGCCCAAGACCGATTTCGTGGCCGCGAGCGGGCCGATGGTCGCCGTGATGGGAAATCTCAGAAAGGTGGCCCCCCTCGATACCACCGTCCTTCTCCAAGGAGAGAGCGGAACGGGCAAAGAGGTCGCGGCGCGATTCGTTCACGATACCCACCCGCGTCGTCGCCGAGGGCCGCTGGTTGCCGTCAACTGCGGCGCGATCCCGGCGACTCTCCTCGAAAGCGAGCTGTTCGGTCATGTCCGCGGGGCCTTCACGGGTGCCGATCGCGACCGCGTAGGCCGATTCGAGCAAGCCGACGGTGGGACGCTATTCCTGGACGAGATCTCGACCATGACCCCCGACGCGCAGGTGCGCCTGCTAAGGGTCCTTCAAGAGCGCAGCGTGACCCGCCTCGGTGCCACGGACGCACGCCCGGTCGACGTCCGGGTCGTGGTGGCCACGAACCAGGACCTCGAGGCGGCCGTTCAGAACGGCGGCTTCCGCTTGGACCTGTATTACAGAGTCAGCGCCTACCCGATCACGCTTCCGCCGCTCCGAGAGCGCCCGGGCGATCTCCTGCCGTTGGTCGAGTTTCTCGCGCGCCGGGTGGCGAGACGCATGGGACTGGAGCGCGCACGGGAGCTTTCCTCGGAAGCCCTGGGACAACTCGCGGCCTATGCGTGGCCCGGCAACGTGCGCGAGCTCGAAAACGTGGTCGAGTACGCGACGATCCAAGCTGAGGGCCCCACGATCGAACGCCGGCACCTCCCCGCGCATCTGGCTCGTATCGACGCCTCGTCCACGACCGGTCTCGCCGGCATCGTGGTCACCGAGGACGGCCTGTCGTTCCGCACCGCAGTGACAAATCTCGAGCGCGAGCTGATCTTGCAGTCGCTCCGCCTGGCCGAGGGCAATAAGGCCCGCGCCGCAGAGCTGCTCGAACTCAAGCGCACGACGTTTCTCGAAAAATTACGGCGACTCGAAGTGGAAGGCTTGCTCAGCGTGCCGTGAGCTTCCGGCCTCGATTCTCCGTGGATTCGCGGTCCCTTGCGATTCGAGGAGGGTTCGCTCAGCGCGTGAGTAGGCGTACCTGAAGCCCGTCGACCGCGCTTTTCGCCCGATCGACGATGCGCAAGACGCCCTCGTAGTTCAACTGCGCGTCAGCGGTCAGAAACAGAACCCGATCCGACGGTGGCCGATCGCCTAGAGTCTCAACGAGCCGAGTCGCCAGCGCGCTTGCCGCAACCGATTCTTCGTTCAGCCGGACCGTGCAGTTCGAAGGCAGACCCGCGGGGTCGAGGAGTTCCGGTGCGGGGCAACCGTCCACGCGGATGTCGAGCACGAACTGTTCCGGTAGCGGTGCGCTGGTGGAGATCGACTCTCGTGAGACCGCCATGTCGTGATTGCTCACGGTCAGCGGAGCGATGACCATCAAGATGATCAACAAGACCAGAACCACGTCGACGAGCGGCGTCACGTTGATCGTGGATTGCAAGCCCTTCATCGAGTCACTCCGTCGCCTTGCGCGCCTCGGGTAAGGCGGCCAAGCCCGCGCCCGCAAACCCGGCGGCGTCGGCCACGAGCATCGCCTGCTCGACCGTTCCGAAAGCGAGCCGTGCGTCGGCTTTGATCAAAACCCGTTGCGCGGCGCGACCGTCCGCGGCCCGTCTGAGCGCGGTCAACAGCTCTGCGGGCGCGGTGGGCTCCCCGTCAACCAGCAGGACGCCGTCCTCGAGAATCGAGAGCTCGACCTGCCCGTCGGAAGCCGATCCTTGCGGAGTGCGCTCGGTCCGCGGCAAACGGACCTCGGGCGAAAGGTCGAGTCGCGGGAGCGTGACCATCATGAGGATCAGCAGGACGAGCACCACGTCCACCAGGGGCGTGACGTTGATACCGGCCGAGAGCTTCGCAGTTTCAGCGGGGAGCATGGCCCACCGGGAGATGACCACCGATGAAGTCGACGACCTGCCCGGCGGCGGTGTTCATGTCGAGGCGAAAACGTTCGATCGCGACCGTGAAGTGGTTGAACGCGGCCAGCGCAGGAATTGCGACGAAGATGCCAAAGGCCGTGGCGACGAGCGCTTCGGCGACGCCGCCCGAGACCGCGGCGATACCGCCCGACCCGGTTGCGGCGATTCCATCGAAGGCATTGATGATGCCAACCACGGTGCCGAAGAGTCCGATGAACGGCGCGATGGAGGCGATCGTCGCCAGACCGCCGAGGCCGCGACTCATCTCGGCCAGCGTCTGGGCGGCCGAACGGTCGACGGCGCGCGTGACGCGCTCGATGCGTTCACGGGTGACCTCGACCGTGCTTCGACACGCGGTCCACTCCGCGACCCCGACAGCGACGACCGCCGCCACGGGCGATTGGTCGTGCCGTCGTGCGGCGGCGAGCGTCGCCTCGAGTTGCCCCGCGGTCAGCGTGGCGCGAATCTCGGCGAGAAAAGCGTTCGAATGGCGCCGCGCGGCGCTGAACCGCAGCAACCGGTCGAAAGTCAGCGCGACCGTGTAGAGCGAGAGCGCCAATAAACTGCCCAACACACACATCCCGACGGGCCCTATCTCGCCGATCATCTGGCCTAGGTTCACTTGAGTCTCCTCGGGTTAGGGGTTTTCGTCGGATTGCTCGCGGACGGCCGCGCCCGGCGACGCGTCAAGTCGGGTCAGGTAGGGCATCAACGGCGTGACTTGAAACGGCATTTTCTCGCGTGCCGACAGCAAGGCGATTCGACGATCCTTCATCAGTTCGATTTGGGCGCTCCACGGGTCGACCCTGACGCGACCCCCGAGCGGCAATGCGGCGATCTGTTCGAGCGACGTCGGATCGAGTGGCGGGGCGGTCGCCATCAACTGCGCCATCCGGCCGGCCCCGCCTTCGTCGGCCAGTCGATTGCCGAAGTGCGGACGAATCAGCGACGGCAGATTGGGGGCATCGGCGGATAGAGCCCGCAGAAAGAGCCCGGCACTGCCTAGCCCATCTTTGTAGGGCGATTTCTCAAGCAGTGCAGCCGCGCTCTCGTCCGCCTCGAGTTCGTCTTCCACGCCGCGCTCGAACGGAAACTGCCGCAGAGTCGTTCGGTCTCCTCCGACCAGTATGTCGCTGAAGGCGAAGCGGGTATCGAGGTCATGCCCGCTCGTGATGTGCCCCAACTCGTGCGCGAGCACCAGGGCCAGGCTGGCCTCGTTCGGCAGGACATCGATCAAGCCTCGACTGACGACGATCGTGTGCCCGATCGTGAACGATTCGAGCGGCGTCGTCAGTAAGACCCGGCAGCGAACGGCAGGCTCGATCGAGAGGTTGTTCGTGATCTCGAGATTCGAAACGACCGTCTCGAGGATCCGGTCCACCGGGCCGGACGGGGCCAGAAGGCCGCTGCGCTCGAGCCTGCGAATCACGTTGTCTTCGGCCTCGGCCTCCCACGCTCGTGAACTCTCGACAGGGGAGATCCGGCCCGGGCTGTCGACGTCGTCCGCAGAGCGAGGAATATCGACCAGGACCTTCGTAAACTCGTCTTCCGCGTCGAACTTTGCTAGTCGGTAGCCCCACAACCGGGTCTGGCCCTTGTGGATTCGCTTGATCTGTTTGTAGGGTCGATCCGATTCTTCGGTGTAGACGTAGGCCGGAAGCCACTCTCCCGACGCGAGGTTCATGCGCCAGCTGTCGAAATGGAACGGCACACCGAGCAGCGAGGCGTAAATCCCGTTGAACCTGACGATCTGAAACTCCTTGTCTTCGATCCAGATCCTGCCCGTGAATCTGCCGCTGCCGAGTCGCTTCAACGCCTTGCCTTCACGAGGCGTGACGTCCAGGACCAACGTGCGGACCTCGCCGAGGAACTCCGTGCGGACGAAATCGAAGAGGTAGTTGTCCCGGTCGAAAGCACCGCGATCAACGGTCAGCATTCGTGCGAAGGCTTCGGGTTTGAAGGTTTGCGAGTGGTAGTCGTCGAACAACTCGAGCGACTTCCGACGCTTGGCCCGCTTCTTGGCGGTCGTAGCCTCGCCCCCGAGGTCCGAAGTTGTCGCCTGGTCGCCGCTGAGACGGAGGCGTCCCAGGAAATAAGTGTCGTTCACCGGAACGAACCCGCGCTCGGCGTGAGGCTCCATCGTCTGTAGATAGGTCTCGACCAGGGGCTCGTAGCGTTCAAGCCGATCCGCAAGCTCGCGTTCGTTGGCGATGAGCTTGTCCAAGACCGCATCGAATCGCGAAGGAGCCTCGGCGGCGATCGCCGATTCTCCGCCAACGCCGACGAGCGCGAGGCCGAGCAGCCACCGTCGAGACCGTCCATTACCGTGCATTCGTTCTCCTTCCTCAAGCCAACCGGAAGACGACGCGGAGCGTCGTCGCCTGGTCGACGGCCCGCCCCTCGCTTCGGGCGGGCTTGAATCGGATTTCGCGCGCCGCCGCGATCGCGGCCTCGTCCAGGCCGTGCCCCAGTCCGTCGACCACGCGAAGGACCTGAAGCTGTCCGGTGGCGGAAAAGACGACCTCCAACACGACATCACCCTCGATCCGCAGGCGGCGGGCCTCGTCCGTGTAGATCGGCCTCGGCTTGGTGACGATCTCGACCGTCGCCGCCGAATCGGGTTCGGGGCGTGCGCGCGCGCGAGTTCGAGGCGGCGAGACTGCCTCCCCGCCTGCGGGGTCGCCGAAGCCCCCAGCGCGGATCTCACCTGCCGCGGTCGAAGTCTCACGGCGCGCGGTGGTCGAGTCGAATCCGGCGCTCCCGACGCTGACCGCGCGCCTCGTCGCCGCCTGCAATGTGGCTGCGCTCTCGCCTTCCTCGAACCCTGCCGTGATCACGCGCTCGCGGGCTGGGCCCGCTGCGACCACGGTGGGGCTTCGTGGGCTCTCACCAAAACCAGCGCCCTGAACGAGGCGCGCAGGTTGCGGGGACTCGACCGGCCTTGCGATCGCCGGTGAGGGCGCGGCGATTACGGGAATCACGGCGGGTCGAGCCGGCAGCGTCGGCGGTCGGGTCACGGAAATCGGCCTGGCTGCGGGAGGAGTGGGTCGGAGTGGCTCAGGTGTCGGCTTGGGCTCGGGCTGCGGCCGACGCTGAAAACTGATTTCAATCGGCTCCGGCACCGTCCGCGCCGCAGTCTCGGCCTCGGGCAGCAGCAGCCAGGAGACGGGGAGCAAGACGTGCAGGACGCCGCTCGCAATCCACATCCTCCGATCGACATCTCGCACCCACGATGTCGCTGTCGGAGCAGGAATCCGCTTAGCCACGCCAACACCTCCGCTACGGCGCGCCGTTTGCGATCCAGTCGTGGATCAGGGTCAACTCGGCCGCATTCAGGCCCCCGCCCGCTGCCGGCATCGGATCGCCGAGAATTCGTGGATCACCCACGAGTTTCATGTAGAGATACGAGTCGGTCGGGTTTCCGGGATCGACGCGCAAGTAGGTCGGGACTTCCGAGCTTGGTACCTCGATCAACCGTACGGACGCCGAGGTCACGCTCGATAGGTCGAGCCCGAACGGCGCACCCGTCCCGGTATGACAACCCGAGAGCGCACAGCGTGGACCGAGAATCTCGGAATGCACGTCGAGCATCGTCACCGAACCCGGGGCCGGAACTAGGGGATCGAGAGAGCCCCCGCTACACCCGAGAGCGCACAGCGCCAGGGCGCCGCCAGCCCAACGGCCTTTCTGCGGTCGCGGCCTCACCAGGAGACCGCTGCCGAAAAGACGAGACGATCGAGATCGACCGTCCGTCGCGAGCCGGCGGGCAGCCCGAGGGTCACCGGGACGACCGCAGCCTCCTCACCGGTGAGCCAAGCAAGGTCGAGCGTGACATTGGCCAGGACTCCCTCGAGCCCGATTGCGTACTGAGCCGTGGAGAGACTCGTCTCCTCACTCGTAGCGGACGAGTCGAAGGCCGTTGTCCGCTCTTCGTCGAACAGGTCCGCGCGTCCGCTGACCACGAAGCGTAGCTTGTCGCGCATCAACGGTTGTCGTAGTCCGACCGTGACACCGAGTCGCGTCGCGGTGTCGTCAATCTGTTCGTTGACGATCGTTCCTGTCTCGTCGATCCGAGTCGAGCCGCTGATCTGGCGCCAGGTCAGATCGGTCCCCGTGAACATCTCCGTTTCTCCGGCGGGGAAGACGAATTGGGCCGTCAGGCGCGCATCGATCGACGTGATCGGGTCCTGGCCGATGAGTGTCACGTCCGGAGTGACGCTCCCACCCGAATCGGAGTACGACAGATCGCGGCGATCCAGCGATTGCTCGACGCGGTGGAGCCCTAGCCGCACTTGAAGCTCGCCGAGTCCGCCGCGACGCAACCGGTTATAGCCGGTCTCAAGCCCCAGCTCCGTCCGCGAGATCTCGTAGTTTTGGCTGACGAAACGGTCGGTCAAGACGCCGGTGTCGTCGAAGTTCTCGCTCGAGGCGTACTGGGTCGAGTCACCGAGGGCCACCAGGACACGTCCGTCCCAACTCGTGCGTGCGCTGGAGAAGTGACGCAGGCCGGCATCGATCGCGATCACCGACTGGTCGAACTCCTCGGAGTCGCGCGAGCCGCCCACCCCGGGCTCGAAGCCGGCATCGGCGACCTCGGTCATCGCCTGGTACCAGCGGATCCCCAAACCGAGCACGCGACGCTCGGAGAGTTGCAGGCCGACAGCGCCCCGCAGATCGAAACTTTTCAAGTCGTCCGCATCCGAGAAGCTCGATCCTGGATTACTGCTCGTGCTCCCGTTGGTTCCGGACAGAAACGCAGCGGCAGCACCCCAGGCGAGCGCGGCGGTCTCGCGACGGATCATCGAACCCTGGATCGCATCCGCGTCATTGTCGACGTTGGCCGCGCCGTTGTTACCGATCAGTGCGTTCAGATAGTGTCGATAGGCGCCGGTATCTCCCTCCCACGGACTCAAATTCGTATGCCTACCGATGTTGGAGAAGAGCAGATTGTAGGGGCGCGCCTGCAATTCGTCGTAGGAATCGCGGTAGGTATCGAAGGTCAACTGGTTCAGCACCGATTGGTTGAAGGCCAACCGGCTCGACTGAAGTTCTGCGATCTCGCGGGTGGTCGCGCGGCCCGGGGCGGGAACCAGCGCACACAACACGATCGAGGCGAGCGCAAGTTTGAATCGAAGGATCATTCAACGTCTCCCATGTCCAGCGGAGGAACCGGGCGTACCGCGGTAACCCATCGTGCGCCCGGCGCCGCGGATCGCGGCGCGTCCCCGCGCCGCCTGAGCAAGAAACCCAAGCGGTGGTGACGAGGAGCCGGCGGCATAGAAACGACCGAGGTTTGGAAGAACGAGTTCGAGGTCTGCCGGAGGAACACCGAACCAAAGTGCGAGCTCAGCAAAGTACTGATCGACGGAGGTCGTCGGGATCAGCCGTCCACGGTCCGTGTCGAGGGGGCTTCCCGGATAGAGCGGCGGAAAGGTCCCGTAGAGATCTCCGCCACGAACGGCGCCGCCCACGATCATGTGGTTTCCGCCCCACGCGTGATCAGATCCGCGTCCGTTGGAGCTCAACGTCCGGCCGAAGTCCGAAGCCGTGAAGACGGTTACCTGATCGGCAAGGCCCAGCTCATCGAGCGCGGCTTCGAAATCGACGAGTGCGCGGTTGATCCGGGGCAGCATCGCTTCCTGGTTTGCCAAGACCTCGTCGTGATGGTCCCAGCCGCCGACCTCGACAAAGAAGGTCTGGCGTCGCATGCAAAGCGCCTCGCGCGCGGCGATCGTCAGGGCGATCATTCGAAAGCGCCGCGACAGGTCGTCGTCGGCGAATTCGGTCGATAACGGCGGAACCGAGTCGAGCGCAGCCGAGAACTCGAGGTGGGCGTCGATCGCTCGGCGCATCCGGGTCGCGTAGGTCTTTTCGAATAGATTGTGATAGATCTGGCCGAGCAGACCGTCGACCGTGGTCGTGAAGGCCTGCGATGGCGGCGAGTTCGCGCCGTAGCGCTCGAGGCCCTGGCTACCGTTCGGTCCGATCGTGTAGTGCGAGCTGGACTCGCTCGTCTGAAAGACGTTCGTTCCCGATAGCGAGATGTTCATCGACAGGTTCGGGTTGCAATTTCCGGCGTCGAGGATCTCGGCCATCCGTCCGGCCCAACCGGAGGCGTTGCGCCGATCGGGAAGCGACGTTTGCCAGTGCATCACCTGGTCGGAATGCGAGAACAACCCAAGCGGCAACGCGACGCTGCCGTTCCGGTACTGATCGAGCGTCGTCGGCTCGACCAGCGTTCCGACGTTGGCCAGCAGCGCTAGCCGGGACTGTTCGAACAGGCCGGCCAGATCAGAGAGCGCCGGGTGAAGCCCGTATTCCCGCCCGTCCGCTGTGGCGGGGTTGATCGGGAGCAGTGACTCCCGCGGGAGCGCCAAGTCACCGCGCGCGCCCGCATACTCCGCGTGCTCCGCCGCGCCGCGAGGGACGAGTAGATTGAACGAGTCGATGCCGCCGGAGAAGAACAGACAAACCAGGGCCTTGTAGTCCGGTGCGGTCCCGGCGAGTGTGCTGAACATCTCCATGTTCAGTACGGTGCTCATCAGCGCGGTAGTCCCGACTGCTGCACAGCTGGCTTGACCGAGAAACTGACGACGGCTCAGCTTCGCTGGGCGAGTCCGCTTGCGATCTTTGCTCATCCACGGCCTCCTGGTCCTACTTGACCGCGCAGTACTCGGGCGAAATGGCGATGAGGTGCAGGGCCATCCGGGCACGTTCTTCAGGCGTTTCGAGCCGTTCGAGGCCCGAGATCAGAATTTGCCGCATCGCACCACTCATCGACCCGTACATCAAGAGCAGGTCGAGTCGATCGACGAGGGAACGGGCGTCAGCCGCGATGGCAATTTCGTCGGAGAGATCGAGGCGAACTTCCATCAGGGCGTCGTCGTCTTGGTTCATCGCGCCGTAGGCCTGTACTCCCAGCGCGTTCGCACTCGACAGGGCGGTCATCGAAGTGAAAATTTGGAATTCAGGCCCAACGAGACCCGCTTCCCGGATCGGCCCCGCCGGGCGATGATCGGGAAGAAAAAAGTTGAAAACGGTCGGCGAGCTCAGGGGCCGCTGAGAGAAACTCTCCGGCGCTCCCCCGTCGCTGATTGGCCACGAACCTACGCGGTTGGAAGCGTTGAAAGCCCGCGCCAGGTGAACGCGCCGGAGAAAAGACTCACGGAGCATGCCCCGTCCGACGTCGCTGGAGTTGGGCCGGGTGCGCGCCTCCGGGTCGAGCAAGATCGCAGCGATCACTGCTTTCATGTCACCCCGAACCCCGGCCCCGTTATCGGCGAACGCCGCCGCGACGCGTTCGACGTAGGCCGGGTTCGGGTTCGAAGTGACCAAGCGCTGGATCAGCCGTCGCGAGACGAATGGGCCCGTGTTGGGATGGGTGAAAAGATTGTCCAGCGCATCGGCGATGTCGTGGAGGCCGGGCTGTCCAGGTGGAACGAAGCGGCCGCGCAGCAGGTACTTGGGGCCAGGCTCGTGGTACTCCTCGTACATCCGCATCGGCGCGGTCCAGACCGGACTGCCCTCGTCGAAATCGCGGCTGGGGCTGTCAAACGACAGGCCGGTGAAGATCTTCGCGAACTCAGTGATATCCGAATTGTCATAAGTCGGGATCGGCTGACCTGCGCCATCGAGCCATGGCGTTCCGTCCGGACGCAGTCGAAAGAGCCCGATCGAAAAGAGCTGCAAGACTTCGCGAGCGTAGTTCTCGTCCGGAAAGCGGCCCGGAGCCGATCTCTCGTTCTTGAGGTGACTCAGGTAGACGCCCATGATCGGGTGCAGGGTCACCGCGCCCAGCAGCTCGCGGTAGTTCCCGAAAGCCTGGTCGAGCAGCATGTCGTAATAATTCGCGAGTCCTTCCGGGGAATCGTGGATCGCACCGACCTCGTCGGACACGACGAAGTGCTCGCTCAGCGCCAGCGCAACGCGTTGCCTCAGGGGGTCGGATCCGGTGAGCACTTGCTCCCACCAGGACCAACGCCGATGCTCCGCCGACACCTCTTGACCCAGCTTCCGCCGGGAGTCGAGAAACGGCTGGTGGTAACCGACGGGGCGCTCGAACTGTCCTTCGATCCAGGTTTCGGGCCCAAGCTCCGCGAGTTGCTGGATCTCTTCCCAGTCGGCGCCGAGAGTCGCCTGAGTCAGGAATCGCGCCGCCTCCTCAGGTGAGATCGAAGATGTGGCGGCTGCGATGTGTGATCCTGCGGCGATCGCGAGCAAACACGAACCAAGCCACGCATCCCGTGAGATCATGCCGCACCTCTTGAGTCGACGGTCCTGCATCGCAAGCGCCGTACCATCGACGCGTTGAGGCGAACGATGGGAGATTCGGCAGCGGTTGCCGGCGAAGGGCTACGGCGATCGCGCGTTCTGCAATTCGGAGTGCGGAGATCGTGGTCACGAGCCGGCGATTTTCCAGTGGCAGTCGCGAAACGCCGCACGCTCGACTCGACCGCGCGCCACACGAGTCTGCGGCGTTGTCAACGAACAAGTCAGGCTCGATCACGTACCGATGAAGCGTTTGCGTAGATGTAAGCGTTCGGCCTTCCCATGTTTTGCGGCGCCGGGACTTCGGCCATGCTTCTTCGCGCCCGGTAGTGAACGAAGGAGATTTCGAACGCCGTTCGCAGGCAGCAGGTTGGGGTCGTGAAGGTCTTGAAGAAACTGTTCAGACGCAAACGGCTCGACCTCCTTCACCAGGCGGCTGCGGTCGACGTCCAAATCCCGCG
>JANNRU010000160.1:0-5928 GCA_031401755.1 Acidobacteriota bacterium
CGCGCGCCGCCGGCCTGCTGTTCGTGGTTCACCCGGTTTTCTTGCAGGTCGTGGTCAATATCGTCGGCCGCGCCGATCTCCTCGGAGCCCTCGGGACCCTGGCCGCCCTCGTCTTTTTAACCCACGCGGGTCCTTGGGCCGGGAACGACGCGCCTAGTCCGGGTCGGTCCCGCATCGCGGCCTGGGCCGCCGCGGCGTGCCTGTTCATGGCCCTCGGCGCCAAAGAGGTCGCCTTCGCCGCGCCGCTATTGATCCTTGCCCTGGAGCTTCTCTTCCGGGGGCCCGGGCGCGCGCGCGGCGGATGGGTCCCCTTCCTGGCGCGCCTCGCGCCGTGCGGCCTCGCGCTCCTGGTGTTTCTGGTTTTGCGCACGCTAGCGATCGAGGCCTTCCCCGGTCTGCAGCGAGTCCCCGCCCAGGACAATCTCCTCGTCGGACTCGAGGGACTGCCGCAACTGGCGACCACGTTGGCCATGGCCGGGCGCTACGGGGCGTTGCTTCTCTTTCCTCGGGCGCTCTCCGCGGACTACTCGGGCACCGCGATCGCTCGCGAAGACTCCCTGTGGGGCGTCTACCCGCTGGTGGGAATCGGCCTACTGGCCCTGGCGCTGGGAACTGCCGTGGCGGCGTGGCGAGCGCGAAACAGCCCGGTTGGACGCGCGCGCGCGGTGGCGGCACTCCTGTTCCTGGTGCCGTACCTGTTCGTCGGCAACCTGCTCGTACTCAATGCCGCGGGATTCGCCGAGCGCCTGATCTACCTTCCTGCCGCCGGGTTCTGCGCAGGGATCGGGATTCTCTACGCCGCGGCAGCGACCGCGCTTCGCACCGCTGTCGCGCGCCGCGCATTGGCAGCCTCAGGCCTGGCCGTACTGTTCGTCGTCGCGGTGCACACCGCGCTGCAGGCGCGAATGTGGCGCAGCCTCGACGAGCTCTACACTCACGCGCTGGCGACGAACCCGCGCGCCGCGCTGGCGCACTTCGGCCTCGCGGAGCTGCGCAAGTCGTCGGGCCGTCGCGCCGAGGCCCTGACACTCTATGAAGACGGGGTGCGCGTCGTCCCCGAAAGCGCAGAGCTTCAGGAGGGTCTCGGCCGGCTGCTGCGCGAGCAGGGCGACCTCGCGCGCGCAGAACCGGCCCTGCGCCGTGCGATCGAAGCCGACCCGACGTTGCCGCGCGCGCACTACCAACTCGGAATGGTGCTCCGCGCGAGCGGGCGCGGGATCGAAGCCGAACGCGCTTTCCGTCGCGCGCTACTGTTGAATCCGCGACTGGTCGGTGCCGGCGAAGCGTTGGCCGAAATGGCGTCCGCAGCGGGGCGTTGGGACGAGGCTGTTCGCTATTACCGGGGTTGCGTCGCGCTCGGGCGCCGCGACCTCGAGCGGGAATTTCGCCGCGCCGAAGCCCTGGCGGCCCAGACCCGCCACGAGCCCGCGGGACCCTGAGTCGGTCAGGCGGGCCCGATCGTCGTATATGATCGGGCGGACACGGCGTTGCGAGCGACTTGGTTTTGCTGCCGGCCGCGCCGATTCAGAGGGGGGCTTCAATGATCCAACAGAATGCCGCGCCATGCATCGGCGTGAATCGACTCTTCTTCGCGCTGGTCGTGGCCTACGCCTGCGGCCCCGCCTGGGCCGCGGACGTCACGCGCCCGGCGCGGGTGAGCGACCTTCGCGCCGAGCGAATTGGCAACGACGTGCGAGTGTCGTGGGGCGCCGTGACCACGGACGTCACCGGTCACCCGGAGACGGTCGCCGAGTACAAACTGTACCGTGGGACCACTCCCGACTTCTCGGTCGACGGATCGTCGCTCATTGGGTCGGCGGTCGGAACTCTGATCGACGACACGGGGGCCTCGGGGAATGCCGCGGACTTCTACTACCTCGTCACCGCGGTCGATGCCGCGGGGAACGAGTCGTCCGCCAGAGCCTCACAGATCACGACGCCGCCGACCCTGTCGGGCTTCTGGACCGATACGACCATCGAACTCAACTGGACTCCCGCCGCACCCGCCGGACAGATCGACGGCTATCGCGTCTACTATGGCCGCGCGCCGGGCCAATACGAAGCCGTCCAAAGCGTCGGGCTGACCTCGAATCTCTCCCTCGTCGCCCTTCAACTTTATGCGAACTGGTACTCCGCCGTCACCGCGATCGATCTGGATGGCAACGAATCTGCCTTCTCGAACGAGCACATCGATGCAGTGGCCGGCCGCGTGCGCGCACGGGCGCATGACCAAGACGAACTGTGCTGGCTCGGCCCCGATTCGTGCCCACCTGACGCCGGCAAGGTTCAGCCCGCGGGTAACGGTTGGCAGTTGAACGTCCCGGTGAACTTCCCCGAAGGCGACTGGAAGCGGGTGCTCGTCCGCTACACCCTCGACTCGCGTCTGTGCGAACCCCCGGCAAACGGCACGACGACTCGCTGCGGTGAGTCCGCGGCGCAGGGCGGCTGGAACCCCTGCGGCGATCCGTGGGACCGGATCGCGCAACTGTTCCTGGTGCTCGACGAGACCTGTATTACGAGCGGCGCGAGCTGCATCAATCACCAAAACCTGGAATTGATGCGAGCGATCACCCCCTTCGGGACCGATGCGCCGCAGCCGGACGGTCGCGGTATCGTCCCGCCTCGTGTGTTGACGCTCGACGTCACGCCGTTTGCTCCGCTGTTGACGGGTACCCGGTACGTCGGCGCGGAGATCGTCAACTTCACCCAGGCCGGTTGGCACGTCACGGTCGAATTCGAGTTCAGCGAACGGTTCGACGAGGCCTCGTCCAAACTACCCGCCGACGGCTTCCAGCTCGTTGGCTTCGGCGGGGCGCCGCTCCCGGCGCGCGGCATCACGCTCCCGCCGAGCGCGCGAAAGATATTCGCGCGGCTGTTCACCACAGGCCACGGTGGATCGCTGTTCTGTGACGGTGGATCGAACAACGGCAACCCGTGCAGCGGCGGTGCGAACTGCCCCGGCGGCGTCTGCAACCCATGTGACGAGTTCTGCCACCGGACCAACCGAATCCTCCGTAACGGAACGCCGATCTGGTCCGCGGTTCCGTTTCGGACCGACTGCAGCCCACCGGGAAACCCGTGCTCGACCTGGAACTCGTGCGGATTCCCTTCGTGCACCTTCCCGCGAGCAGGCTGGTGCCCGGGCTACATCGCCTGTCACACGAACGCGCCATGTGACAACGACCTGGACTTCTCCGACATTCTGTTACCAGGCAGCTTCAACATGAGCTACGACGTGCTGGTCCAAAACGGAAGTTGGCCGGTAAGCCTGGTCGTCTACTGGTACAACTAGCGCGCGTGCCCATTGAGGTGCGCGATCAGCCAGGCCTGCGCACTGTCCATGTCGCCGAAGCTGCCGTCGAGTTGGGCCTCGAAGGCGGCTTCCAGAATCTCGCCGAATCGCGGGCCGGGCGAGAGCCCGACCTCGATCAGGTGGCGGCCGAGCAGGAGTGGCCGGGGCGCTTGGGCTTCGAGCTCCAGCGCGGCCGCCTGCGCCAACAGCGTATCCAACCCCTCGGGGTCGATCGCGGCCAGCGGAGGGCGGCCGTAGGCATCGGCGCGGATCACGGTCATCAGATCGGCGATCGTCGATGGCGCAAGTCGCCGAGCCAGGCGCCGCACCGCCCTCGGTGTCGGCTCGTTCATGTGGGCCAGGTGGTTGGTGACCAGCGGTACGACCCGTGCGCGGATCGCCTGGGGCATGCCGATCCGTTCGAGGAAGCGCTCCGTGATCGGACCGCCGGCGGGTTCGTGGCCCGGCGAGATCACGCGTTCGCGTCCGTCGCGTAGAGCGGTCGCCGTGCACTCGGGCTTGCCGAAATCGTGCGCCAGCACCGCGAGCGTCAAAACGATTCGCCGATCGGGCGCGGCGTCCTGCCACGCCGCGAGGCCGACCAGCGCGTCGAGGCAATGGCCAGTATGGACGAAGACATCGCCTTCCGGGTGCCATTCCGGGTCCTGTGGCGTTGAGCGCAACCGATCGATCTCGGGGAAGTGCGCCAGCCATCCCGCATCGCGCAGGAAGGCCAGTCCCAAGCTCGGCCGGGAGCTTCGCGCGGCCCACTTGGACCACTCCTCGCGGACGCGCTCGACGGATAGTTCGTTGAAGCGCTCGCGAATCGATCGGCAGACTTCGAGCGTCTCCTCGGCCGGGGTCAGTGAGAACCGGGCCACGAATTGCATGCCGCGCAGCACGCGCAACGGGTCGTCACCGAACGCCCTCGAGGTATGGCGCAGAGTGCGTCGACGCAGATCCTCCTGGCCGCCGTAGAAGTCGAGTAGGCCCTCGCGTTGCCAATCGAACATCAAAGCGTTGATCGTGAAGTCGCGACGCGAAGCCGCCTCGCGCGGGTCGATCCCGGGGTCGATCTCGATCTCGAATCCGCGGTGTCCGGGCGCGACCTTCGAATCGCGTCGGGGGAGTGTGAAGTCGAACGTCGGCCCGCCGTCGAGTGTCAACTTGACCACGCCGAACGAATGGCCGACCAGGTCCGCCCGGCCCCAGCGACCGAGCGCGGTGACGAGTCCATCGAAGTCCAGACCGTAAACCTCGACATCGAAGTCCTCGACCGGTTGGCCGAGGAGCCAGTCGCGAACGCAGCCGCCGACGAGAAAAGACCGCGCTAGCTCGGGCGTCTCGTCAAGGATCCGGGCCAGGGCCGCGGGCGTCACATCGCGCATGCCCGGATTGTAGTGGCACGGGGTAAGATGCGCGGGCGGGCAACCTCGGGCGAGCCTCGGCCGTTGATTCCTGCGTGGTGGGTCCCGACCCGATGAGTCCAACTCCGTCCCGGCGCTGGTCCCGCGAGCAGGACCAGAGCCTGCACCGCACGGTCCTCTCCGACCTGCGCGGGACGCGCTTCGGGCGTGACTACCTCCAGGAGTTCCGCCGGCTCTACGATTTTTACCTTGACGACGAGCGCCGCGCGGAGCTCGAGTCCAAGGGCCGAATCCGCCGGGCATTCCTACTCCTCGGCTGGCTGCTGAAGAGCCTGCTGCTCAAGCTCTCGCCCGCGCGTCGACTGCTGCTGTTCGTATCGCTCCTGTGCGTGGTGATGGGTCCGACCGCGATGTGGGCGCCCGCCATCGGCAGCCACGAAGCCGACTTCCGGCCGCTGGGCTATCTGATCGTCCTGTTCATCCTGGCGCTCGAGCTGCGCGACAAGCTGCTGGCCCGCGACGAGATCGAGGTCGCCCGACAAGTGCAGTTGGCGCTCCTGCCCCGCGTCCACCCCGAGATCCCGGGCTGGACGGTCTGGAGTTGCTCGCGGCCCGCGAACGACGTCGGCGGCGACCTGGTGGATTACATCCCGCTGGACGGGTTCCGTCACGGGATCCTGCTCGGCGATGTGGCGGGAAAAGGGTTGGGCGCGGCGCTGCTGTCAGCCAAGCTCCAGGCGACGCTCCGTGCGCTGCTCCCCGATTTCGACGCACTCGACGATCTTGGACGCCGTGCGAACGCGATCTTTCACCGCGATGGACTCGACAATCGGTACGCGACGCTTTTTCTGGCCGAGATCGAGCACGACTCCGGCTGCGTGCGCTATCTCAACGCCGGTCACAACCCGCCTATTTGGATCAGACATGACGGCACGACGCTCCTCCCCGCCTCTTCGGTGCCGCTCGGCATGCTCCCCGATGCGCGCTACGAAGAAGGCCGGCTGGAACTTGCCGCGGGCGACCTGATCGTCGCCTACTCCGACGGCCTGAGCGAGGCGACCGACCCGGCGGGCGATGAATTCGGGGTCGACCGTCTCGAGACGCTGCTGCGCGACGCGCGAGAACTGCCGCCCGAGCGCATCGGCGAGCGAATCCTCGAGGCGGCGGATCTATTTCTTGCCGGGGCTCGCGCGGGCGACGACCTGTCGCTGGTGATCCTCAAGCGCAACACCTGACCCGACGTTTAGTCCTCGCCGTCGCCCTCGCCGC
>JANNRU010000161.1:0-2824 GCA_031401755.1 Acidobacteriota bacterium
TCGGCGTCCTTGAAGCCGTTACAGATGATCAGCGCTTCAGCGGGGGTCTGGAGCGCCGCGGCCGCCAGCAATTCGGGCCGGCTGCCGACCTCGAGCCCGAGGTCGTGCTTCCACCCCGCGGCGAGCAGCCCCTCGACGACCCCGCGCTGCTGGTTGACCTTGATCGGGTAGATCGGCTGGTATCCGGCCGCGTAGCGATACTCTTGGATCGCATGGGCGAACGCACCCGTCAGCTCCTGGACCTGGCCATCGAGGAGTTGCGGCACGCGGAGCAACAGCGGGGTCTTGATGCCCCGGCGCGCTAGGTCCACCACCACATCGTGGACGTCGATCGCCCGCGTGCGATCGCGAGTCGGGGTGACGAGCAGGTGGCCGTCCTCGCTGATCGCCAGGTATCCGTTGCCCCACCCGTCAAGACCGTAGATCTCGGCGGCGCGATCAATGGTAAACCGATCTGTGGCCGACACGTTCATCGTTGGCTCATCTCCCCCGGAGGTGAAGCGTCCCCAGAAGCTGCGTGGCTGCGAGTATACTAGACGTTTCCACGACGCTGCAACAGCGGATCCACCCGATCCCGCGCTGGGTGCGGTGTCGGGAGCCGCTATACTCCTCGGCCCGATTCCGCCGGAATCGAGAGTTTCGGAGATCCGAACCCATGCTGCCATCGATCCCTCGTCCCGCAGGCCTGGTGACTGCGGTCGTTGCAATCGCACTGGTCGCCGGCGCCGCACCCCGTGCGGAATCCCGCCCCTCGGTCCTGTTGGTCACCGTCGATGCGCTGCGCTCGGACCGGATGTCCGGCTACGGCTACGAGCGCGGGACGACTCCGAATCTCGACCGGCTGCTGTCCCGGGGGGCCACATTCACTGCGGCTCGAACGGTCGAGCCGCTGACCAGCCCGGCGATTTGCTCGATGCTCACAGGACTGGAGCCCCACGAGCACGGTTCGTCCCGCAATGGGCTTCGGGTCCGGCCGGGGGTCAATTCGCTGCCGGCGGAGTTGGGACGGGCGGGCTACCGAACGGCCGCCTTCGTATCCAACTGGACGCTCCGCGACAAGCTCTCCGGCCTCGGCGAACACTTCGACCACTGGGAAGAGGTGCTGACTCGCCGCCGTTGGTTCGGGATGGTCACCCGCGAGGCCGATGCCGACGACGTGAACTCGGCCGCGCTCGAGTGGCTCGATGCCCAGCTCGCCGCCGAACCGGCGCGGCCCGTGCTGTTGTGGGTCCACTACGTCGAACCCCACGCGCCTTACCGACTGCACCGCCGCCACCTGCAGGCCCTCGGACTCCCGGAACGCGGCTCGTACTCCGCCAGCGAGCGCTACGACACCGAGGTCGCCGAGGTCGATCGCGCGATCGGCGAACTGCTGGCGGCGTTTTCCGATCGTGGGCTACTGGACCGCTCGCTGCTGGTTTTCACCGCTGACCACGGGGAGAGCCTCGGAGAAAACAACTACTGGGGCCACGGACGCTGGCTCTATGAACCCGGACTGCGGGTGCCTCTCGGCATCGTCTGGCCCGCACGGATCGCACCGCGGACGGTCCGAGCCCCGGCCATGACCGTCGATGTCGCACGAACTGTGCTCGGGCTGGTCGACCGGGACACCGCCAAGCTTTCAGGACCGGGGTTCGATTGGAGCGAGGTCCTGCTGCACGGCGCGGCCGAACCGCCCGACCGCGCGACATTTTTCCAGGCGCATCGCAGCGCCGTGATGTCCGATCATGAATCCGACCGGGCGCGACGCTCGGGCCTGATCGAGGTGGCGGTTCTCCGTGGGCAGCGCAAGGAGATTTTGCGCGTCGAGAGCGGGAAGCACCGCACGTTCGACCTATCCACGGACCCCGTCGAGTCACTCGACCTGACCCCATCCAAGTCGACCGCGAGCGAGGAGCTCATCGATTGGCTGCGGCGCGTCTACTCCGGACTCAATCACCCCGACGACGAACCGGTCGAGCCGCTCGATGCGGAGAGCGTCAAAGCGCTGCAGAGTCTTGGCTACGTCGACTGATCGAGGCCGAACAGCGGTGCGCGCTCATCGCGAAGGACGCGCCGAACGATCTCCTTGAAGTCGTCGGGGAAGCGGGCCAATTCCTCAACCGGCCGGCCGCCGTGTTGCCCGAAGTTCAGCACCCTGCGCCACCCGCGGTACGGTCGACCAGACCTCGCTTGATCTCGCACTCGCGTAGGTGACCCCCAGGAGCGGGAGATCGAATCGCGCCAGATAAAAACCAGCGAGGTCCGCGTCCTCGAGCCGTTCGCGCAGGGGGCGGGCGACTTCCGTGGATACCGGAGCGTCGCGGACGTCGTCGTCACCGATGCCGTGGACCGCGGCGGCCGCAGACGGATCGGCCGCTCCGGAAGGACCCGCCGGCATCAGCACTCGCGACGACCTCAACGATGCGATCTCGTGCGGGATCGGTGCCCGTGGCTTCCGCTTGCGCGTGGTCAGCGCCAGGTCACTGCACTAGATTACCGGTTCTGTAAAGCAAACGGAAGGAGATCCCCTTGGGTTCGCCGAGAATCGCGACCAAGCCAGCCCCGGATCTGGAGATCCCAGAAGTCTTTTCGCGACTGCGGGAGATCGCGTACAACCTCTGGTGGGCCTGGTCTAGCCAAGCTCACCGAATGTTCGCCGCGGTCGACCGAACGCGCTGGATGCACTACCGAAACCCGATCGAGCTCCTGATCGACCTCGACTCCACGCGTTGGCGGGCGCTCCAGGACGACTCCGAGTTCACGACTGCCTATCACGCGGTCACCGATGCATTCGACAACTACATGGATCCGCGGCAGCCGACCTGGTATCAGCGGCTCGAGC
>JANNRU010000162.1:0-9095 GCA_031401755.1 Acidobacteriota bacterium
TCGGCATCGTTGGCCGCGTCGAACGGACACGGATCGCACCCTGCCGTGACGCCATCCCCGTCGACATCACGGGCATCCGGATCGGCGTCCGTCGGGCAAACATCACAGACGTCGCCGATAAAATCGAGATCCGCGTCACCGAGGTCGGGATTGCTCGTCACCGGACAGTTATCCGAAACATCGAGGCGTCCGTCGTCGTCGGAGTCCAAGGTTCCTGAGATGGAACAGGCCGGAACTATCGAGCGGGCCTGCCCCGCCGAATCGTTGTCGGCCGTGCCGTCCCCGCAGACGTTCCGTGCAGTCAGAATGTAGTAGTAGATCTCCCCGGGCAACGGGCTTGTAGAGTCGACGAAATTCACGATCGGCACTTCACCCGACAGACACTGCCAGTCCCCGGGCGCGCTTGCGACACGCCTTCCACGGTAGAGATTCGTCGTCGGCCCCTGATGTCCGCGAAACCACCGGACGGTTCCCCCATCGGCTCGGTCAAGTCGCATCGTGGGGCCGACCGAGCCCGGGATCGTTGAGACGCCACGGTTTTGCGGAGCACAGTCGACCGCGTCGAGAGCGGCGTCATTGTCATCGTCGGGATCGCCGACGTTGCATAGGCCATCACCCTCGAAATCGAGTCCGTCATTGGTCGGCGCGTTTACGCCGCTCACACAGTCTTCACAGGAGTCGCCGTCGAAATCTCGACAACGGAATCGGTCGAGCGGGAATTGATCCTGGGCGTCGACGACGCCGTCGTTGTCGTCGTCCGGATCCCCGTTGTTGCATTGCCCGTCACCGTCGGTGTCCGCTCCGTCGTTGGCCGGTAGTCGATCGGCCAGAGGCCCGAAGTTGTCCGAACCGACTGCGCAGTCGTCGCAGCTGTCCCCGTCACTGTCGCCGCACAGATCCGGGTTCAACGAACTGGGATCGGAGGCATCAGCAAGGCCGTCGTTGTCGTCGTCCGGATCTCCGGTGTTGCATTGGCCGTCAAGATCCGTGTCGATTCCGTCGTTCGTCGGCGCGTCCGTCCCGCTCACGCAGTCATCACAGGTATCGCCGTCGGTGTCCCGGCAGCGGAGGCCGTCGAGCGGGAACTGATCCTGCGCGTCACCCACCGAGTCGTTGTCGTCGTCCGGATCTCCGGTGTTGCACTGCCCGTCACCGTCGGTGTCGGTCCCGTCGTTGGCCGGTAGTCGATCGGCGAGAGGCCCGAAATCATCCGTGCCCACCGCGCAGTCGTCGCAGCTGTCGCCATCGCTGTCGCCACACAGATCCGGATTCAGCGGGCTGGGATCGGAGGTATCGGCGAGACTGTCGTTATCGTCGTCGGAGTCTCCCGTATTGCACGCGCCATCGCCGTCGGTGTCCGTCCCGTCGTTGGCCGGTAGTCGATCGGCGAGAGGCCCGAAATTATCCGTGCCCACCGCGCAATCATCGCAGGTGTCCCCGTCGCTATCGCCACACAGATCCGGGTTCAATGAACTCGGATCGGAGGCATCAGCCAATCCATCGTTGTCGTCATCGGGATCGCCCGGGTTGCACGCGCCGTCGCTGTCGGTGTCCGTGCCGTCGTTCGCCGGCGCATCGGATCCACTGACACAGTCATCACATGTATCGCCGTCCGTATCCCGGCAGCGAAAGCGTTCGAGCGGGAACTGATCTTGCGCATCGACAACCGAGTCGTTGTCGTCGTCGGGATCGCCCGTATTGCACTGTCCGTCACCGTCAGAGTCCGTCCCGTCGTTGGCCGGAAGTCGATCGGCTAGAGGCCCGAAGTTGTCCGTGCCTATCGCGCAATCATCGCAGGTATCCCCGTCGCTATCGCCGCACAGATCCGGATTAGATGGGTTCGGATCGGACGCATCGGCCAGTCCATCGTTGTCGTCGTCAGGATCGCCCGTGTTGCACGCGCCATCACCGTCCACGTCCGTACCGTCGTTCGCCGGAAGCCGATCGGACAATGGACCGAAGTTGTCCGTGCCCACGGCGCAGTCATCGCAAGTATCCCCGTCGCTGTCGCCGCATAGATCCGGATTCAGCGGGCTGGCATCGGCTCCGTCACCGAGCCCATCGTTGTCGTCGTCGGGGTCTCCCGTGTTGCACGCGCCGTCGCTGTCGGTGTCCGGGCCATCGCCGGCCGGCAGACGATCCGATAGCGGCCCGAGGTCATCCGATCCCACCGCACAGTCGTCGCACAGATCCGCATCGCTGTCGCCACAGACGTCCGGGTTCAACGTACTTGGATCGGAAGCGTCGACGAGACCGTCGTTGTCATCGTCCGCGTCGCCGGAGTTGCAGGACCCGTCGCCGTCGGTGTCCGTTCCATCGTTGGCCGGCAGCCAGTCGGAAAGGGGACCGAAATTGTCCGTCCCCACTGCGCAGTCGTCACACGTATCCGCATCGCGGTCGCCGCAAATATCGGGATTCAGAGGCGACGTGTCGGACGAGTCCGCATTCCACTCGATCGCCCCGACGTCGACACTGTTTCTGACGCCGCTGGCGCCGCCGGATCGGGTGCCGACGACTACGCATTCGACCACGCTTCCGTCGCTGAGCCCCAGTTCGGAGGCATTCCAGCGGAACGCGAGAACCTGCCCCGTTCCGGTGACGCTTTGGTTCGGGCCGGCCCGGCGAAGAACCCCGTTCTCCCACAACTCGATGCGCGCGGTCGGGACGCCGGACTGACTAGCGCTGAAGCGGCGGACCTGCACGCGGAATTCCTGGCGATCGACGCCAGCCACGGGGGCACTAGTCGGCGTCGGGAACGACACACGGGCCAGCACGTCGACGTCGTTGGTCGTCGCCACGAGCCACAAGCCATCGGGGGTCTCCGGATCCTCGTCGATGTTTCCGACCGGCCCGGTCAAATTCGTTTGGACCAATAGTGCGTCGGGACGAACCGCTTGTGTCACGAGATCCGGAATGCCGTCGTTGTCGTCATCGGTGTCGCCGGTATTGCAAGATCCATCGCTGTCGGTGTCGGTGCCGTCACTCGCCGGTAGTCGATCGGAAAGCGGTCCGAAGTTGTCCGAACCCACCGCGCAGTCGTCACAGGTATCTCCGTCACTGTCACCGCACACATCCGGGTTTAGTGGGCTGGGGTCGGAAGTGTCGGCCAGTCCATCGTTATCATCGTCGGTGTCCCCGGCGTTGCAGAGCCCATCGCTGTCGGTGTCGGTCCCGTCGTTGCTTGGAAGTCTATCGACAAGTGGTCCGAAGTTGTCCGAGCCCACGGCGCAGTCGTCACAGCTATCGCCATCGCTGTCCCCGCAGATGTCCGGATTGAGCGGGCTCGGATCGGACCCGTCGCCGAGTCCGTCATTGTCGTCGTCCGCGTCACAAGCGTTCCCGCTGGAATCCGAGTCCGTGTTCGTTTGCGACACGTTCGACACATTGACGCAGTTGTCGCAGGCATTCCCGAGGAGATCTCCGTCGGCGTCGACCTGATCGGGATTGAACAGGTTGACGCAGTTATCGCAAGCGTCCCCCCACCCGTCGCCCCCGGACCCGACGAGTTCGACCGCGTCGATTTCCTCGTAGTCGGGCGCCAGGGTTCGCACGATGACTCGACGACTCAAATAGGTCGTCTCCGGGAAATTGACGACGAGTTCGCCACCGCAAATCGTGTTGTCCGGTCCGCTGAAGACTGTGCGCAGCGTTCCATCCCGCTCGACCAGCTGAAGTTGGGTCACGAACTGCGACAGGAACCCCTCGTGGACTCGCACCGAGGTCGACCGTACGGCTGTCGGATAGCTCAGATCCAGATACTCCGCCGCGGCTAAATCGTTGTCAGGAGACCAGTGCGTGACTTCGGAAGAGCAGAGGCCAGGGGTTTCCGGGGGACCCGTTGCCTGAATCGCTCCATAGTCAATGGGCGAAGACTCGCTACTGGCGACCGCGGCGACGGCCCACTGCGAAAGCGCAACCACGTCCGCATCGGCTTGCGCGGCATTGGCCAAGCTCGGACAGTTGTCGACGTTGGCACACAAGCCGTCGGCGTCGATGTCGTTGGCCGCATCGAGTGGGCACGAATCGCACGCGTCCCCCTGCGCGTCACCGTCGGCATTACTCTGCGTCGGGTTGGCCAGTGACGGGCAATTGTCGACGTTACCACAGTCGCCGTCGCCATCTACATCGTTGGCGGCATCGAGCGGACACGCATCGCAGGCGTTACCAAGCGCGTCCCCATCGCTGTTAGTCTGCGAGGGGTTTGCCACCGTCGGGCAATTGTCACAAGCGTCACCGTCACCGTCCGCGTCGGCGTCGGCTTGGGTCGGATTCGATATCGCCGGGCAAACGTCGCACGCGCTATCGATGCCGTCCGCGTCGGGATCGACGGTTCCGGGATCGCAAACGTCACCGAAGAGATCACCATCGCAGTTGTGCTGTCCGGGATTCGCGATGGCCGCACAGTTGTCCGGAAGACACGTGCTTCCCGGACTGCCGTCACCGAAACCGTCACCGTCCGAGTCAACGCAGACGTAGTACTCGTCGCAACCCATGTCGGGGACCGCGACCAAGTTTCCGTTCCCGTCGGCGCGACGCGGGTGGCCCTCGAAATCGACCTCGGGCGGGGCTCCGCGGGACGGACTTCCCGCGTCGATCAGCGGCGACGACGACTGGAGGTGGTAGTTACCTCCGCCCGCGCTGACGAATACCGGAGAGACGGAGACGTTCCCGTTCGTTCCAGATCGATTCCCGACCCAAGCCTGGTAGTTCGTGGATTGATTATGGACGTCGCTGTAGTCGACGAGCAAGCTGATATTGACCGAGTCTGGGACCTCTCCGCCGACTCCGATCGAGCCGTTGCTGGAAACGATCGTGTGACTGACACCGACGGTCGCGGTACCGCCGGAAACGGTGTAGAAACCGACATCGATTCCACCACTGCCGGTCGTGGCCGAGTTACCGGCCACGGTATTGAAAGACAGATCGGCCGTCGCCGTCGTCGATGTCGAACATGCTTGCGACAGTGCCGCGATGCCGCCACCACGGGCGGTCGCCGCGCCGGTCGCCTGGTTACCGGCGACCAGGTTGTTGTCGACCTTGACCATCGATGTCGCCGGTGACGGCGTCAGGATGCACCCATTCCCCGTCTGGCTGGTGATGTTGGCGTCGGCACTGATCGTCATCCCTCCGCCCGCGAGTTCGGTCGAGTTGTCCAGCACACGATTGCGGGTCACGCGGAGCTCTGCACGAGCCGCCTGCGCCAGGACGGTACGCCGCGCGTCGAACCGAGCCACGAGTCCGCCGCCACCGAGTCGGCGACCGGTTGCATCGTTGGCCTGGATCAGGTTGTCGCGGGCGATCAGGCTCATCGACTGGCCCGCATTTATGTTTTCGGCTCGCAGGTAAAGGTCGAGCCCTCCCGCATCGCCGACCGCGGTATTCGAGGCGATCGTGTTGCCCTCGACGAGGAACTCCGAATTCGCCTGACTGAACGCGTCGAGTGACGCCTGCAATCCGCCGGCGTCACCGCTGGCGTCGTTCAAGTCGATCGTATTCGTCCGGATGCGTATCAGTTCGGTGCCGGTGCCATAGGACAGCGCGCGCATACCGCCTGCGTTACCAAACGTCGCCGTGTTGTCGCGGATGATGTTATTCAAGACATCGACGATGACGCTCGCCGCGGGACGCGATTCGACGTCGAGCTCCACACCGCCGCCGTCGTCGGATGCGTCATTACTCTGAATCGTGTTGTTCTGGATCAGCGCCGTTGAATTGTGTTGGACGCAGCCAGCGCCGTCGACGCCGATCAACGCAAAGACTCCACCGCCGTCGGTCGTCGCCGTGTTGTCCCGAATCGTGTTGCTCTCGACCGTGAACGTCGACGCCCCGTAGGCACAGGTCTGAGACAGGAGTTGAAGTCCGCCGCCGTTGATCCCCTGGTTCTGCTCGATCACGTTACCGGAAATCGTGGCCGACCCGACCGCGACGACACCGGATGCTCCGCCGTTGCGGATGGTGAAACCCGTGAGCGTCCCGCCGAGCCCGCCGATCTTGACCGTGGTGCACAGCGAGCCGCCATTGCCGTTGAGAATCGTCAACGCGGGATTGGGATTGTCGGCGATCAGACGCACCCACTTGGGCACGCTCGAGCCGCTGACGACGACGAACTGTACGGTAAGATCGATGCACTCGTTATAGGTGCCCGTCTTGACCCGGATTTCCTGGCCTTGGGTCGTCGCTCGACCGTAGGCGAACTGGACCGTGCGGTAGGGATTCGACGAGCTTCCGGTTCCGGTCGTGTCGCTACCCGTGGTGGCGACCCAGATCTGGGCTGAAGCGCCGGTCGCGCCGATTAAAACCAAAAGCAACGCCGTAAGCGCGGCGACGCGAATCCGATTCGTCACTATCATGCCCTCTGAGTTACCGACCCAAGGGGAGGCCGATCTGGATTCGTTTCGTTTGCGACCGTGAGCCTGATTGGACGGCTGCTTAATACGGATACGAGGAAGGTAGGGCCTCTGTCAAGCGAAAGTCGCTATTACTTATGCCTCGCCGTGCGGTTCTAGAGTCAGCAGCGCCGCCCCCGATGACGAAACGGTAGTGAAGCGCTTCTGAAACATGTTCCGGACCGATCGAACCGGCGCCGGCGAGATCGGCCACGGTTTGGGCTACTCGGTGGACCCGGTCGAATCCGCGAGCCGACAGACCCAGAGCGCGAGCCGCCGCGATCAGGCACTCTCGCGCTTTGGGCGGGAGTGGAAGCACGCCGGCCAGCCGCTCGCCCGACCACGCGTTCCCCGTACGCGCCTGCCGACGCGCCCAAGCCTGCTCCACTCTTCCCCGAACCGCGTCGGAGCACTCGGATCGACCGCGGGCCGCCCCCAGAACGGCCGGGTCCAGTGGTGGGACCTCTACACAGAGGTCAAACCGATCGAGCAAGGGGCCCGAGATTCGCGATTGGTACCGATCGACCTGCCCTGGCGTGCAACGGCAGCGTCCGCCGCTCGAATTAACCTGGCCGCACGGGCACGGATTCATCGAGGCGACAAGTTGGAACGCCGTCGGAAAAACCACGGTGGCCCGGGCCCGGGAGACGCGAATCACTTGCTCCTCCAGGGGTTGGCGCAGGGCCTCCAAGGCATCCCGTCGGAACTCGGGGAGCTCGTCGAGGTAGAGAATCCCATGATGGGCCAGGCTCATCTCGCCGGGCCGTAGCGCGGGACCGCCGCCCGCCAATGCCGCGGCCGAAGTCCCGTGATGAGGGGCCCGGAATGGGCGCGTGCGGACGAGTCCACGCGCGAGTCCCGCCGCGCTCCAGACGCGGGTCACCGCTAACGCCTCGTCGCGCTCCATTTCGGGCAGGATCCCTGGCAAACGACTGGCCAGCAATGTCTTACCGGTGCCCGGGGGACCAATCAATAGAAGGTGATGCCCTCCGGCCGCCGCCACCTCCAGGGCGCGCCGAGCGGAGGGTTGCCCCGCGACGTCGGCAAGGTCCAGTCGGGGACGGGCCAGTTCATGCGCTCGGTCCGGCGCGTCCGGAATCGCGGCTTGCGGGGCGACGGCATCGCCGCGTGCAACGGCGACCGCGTCGGCGAGGCTGGCCAGGGGCACGACCTCCAGGCCCGGGACCAGCGCCGCCTCGGCGGCCGCGTCGATCGGGACCAACAGCGTGGTGATTCCTTCGCGTCGGACCGCCATGGCCACGCAAAGCGTGCCGGGCACGCCTCGCAACCCCCCGTCCAGCGCGAGTTCTCCTAACAGCGCGATCCGAGCGCCAAAGGTGCTCGGCACTTGTCCGTCCGCGGCAAGAACGGCCATTGCGATCGGCAGGTCCAGGCCGGTCCCGTGTTTCGGTAGGTCGGCGGGCGCGAGGTTGATTGTCACGCGACGTTGCGGTAACTGGAATCCCGATTGGCGCAATGCGGCCCGTATTCGATCGAGACCTTCCCGTACGGCGATGTCAGGACGGCCGACGGCGGACATCACCGGCAGCCCACCCCCGAGCGCGACTTCGACCGTGACCAAGCGCGCGTCAACCCCCAGGAGCACCGCTCCCGTCGTGCGTCCGAGCATGCAGGGCCAATCCCGTCCGAGGAGGCGCGGGACCGCAGCGGTCTACTTGAATCCGACAGTCAACCGGGCACCCGGCCGCAAGATCGCGGCCGGCGCGATCGAATTCCACGAACAAAGGGCTGCGACCGAGGTTCCGTAACGATGGGCCAGACTCCAAAGGGTGTCGCCTTGACGGACGCGATGGGTGACGGCCTCGCCCGACGATCCGGTCGTGGCTTTTCCCGCCCGGCTGGACTCGGCGCGGCGGGAACCGGGCACCACTCGCAGCCGCTCTCCGACGCGCAACCGGCGCTCGGGGCTGATTCCACTCGCGCTGGCGATCGATTCCGGCGTGGTGTTGTATCGCCGTGCGAGCGCGTAGAGCGTGTCACCCGAGCGAACGCGATAGGTCAGCGCCTTGGCCCGCGTGGCTTTACGCGGCGCGACCTCGTTGTCCCCAGCCATTCGAGCCCGCGAACCCGACGACGGGATCCGCAGCGATTGACCCGAGTGAATCAGCGTGCGCCGCCCCATCGAGTTCGTGGCTTGAATCTCGCCCACCGGAACCCCATAGCGCTTGCCGATACGGGACAAGGTGTCGCCGCGCGCGACCACGTGCCGCATCCCCCGCACACGCTCGTTCTCCGGAATCGCCGCCAGGGCGGCGAGAGTCGATTCGCCGAAGCCCAACGGCACGCGGAGATCGGTCACCGCGCCGGGCGGGGTCTGCGCGCGACGGAGAGCCGGATTCAGGGCCACCAAAGATTCCCTATCAGCCCCGGCGCACTCTGCGAGCACCGCTAGGTCGACGGCGCCGTCGATCCGGATGGTCTCGTACTCCAAAGTCGGCTCGGGGACGAAAGAGATTCCATACTTTTCAGGTTGCTTCGAGATCAGGGTCGCGGCTAAAACGGCCGGGACGTGGTTCTTGGTCTCGGTATGCAGGTGCCGAGTCTTGGCCAGTTCCCAGAAGTCGGACTGTCCCGTGTTGGCGATCGCCCGTCGAACCTTACCCTCACCGGCGTTGTAGGCGGCGAGCGCGAGGTTCCAGTCGCCGAACTCGTCGTAGAGCCGTTTCATGTAGGCCGCGGCGGCGCGCG
>JANNRU010000163.1:0-2919 GCA_031401755.1 Acidobacteriota bacterium
CGATTGGATCGTAGCGATCAGCGTCGGGAGGTCAACGACTTTCCGCCGATCGTGCTTCATGGTCCCGATTCGCGAAGCGCTTGTTCGAGTTCCTCGGCGCTCACCGTGGCAGTCCCGGCCTTCATGACCACGAGTCCGGCCGCGCAGTTGGCGAGTCGCGCGGCGTCCTCGAATTCCGCACCCGCGATCACTGCGAGGGCAAATGCGGCGATGACCGTATCGCCAGCTCCGGTCACATCGGCGACCTCGTCGGATCCATGGGCCGGGATGACAAGCGGCGGGCGCTTGGGCCGGCACAGGCACATCCCCTGTGCCCCCCGTGTGATCAAAACCGCGCTCGCGGCCGTCTGCCGCAGTAGTTTCCGGCCGGCCGCGGAAACGGATGCACCGTCTTTGAGCGGTTCGAGTCCGAGCGCGTGCTCGACTTCTTCCTGGTTCGGGGTGCAGGCAGTCACGCCTCGATACTCGCCGACGCGTCCGCGCGAATCGACGAATCGCGGAAAGGTCATCGCGGCCGTGGCTCGGTGGACCCGCCGGGGCTCGGCGATCCCGTAACCGTAATCGGCGACGAGGAGGCCGTCCACGCGATCCACGGAGTCGGTTAAAGAGCGCGCGACCCGATCGGCGGCGGCCTCGGGCAGACTACCCCGCGTGGCACCGCGATCCACGCGCAGGACTTGCTGCCGTCGGGTGTGGACCCCTCCAGCCACGATTCGACTCTTGCACGGGGTCTCCCAACCGGCGACGCGATGGATTCCGCTCGTCGGGATGCCCAATGTTCTCAGCTGATCGGTCAGCGCACGCCCAGTCGCGTCCCTGCCGACCGCGCCGAAGAGTAACGGACGGGCTCCGAGCGCTCGCAAGTTCGCGGCAGCGTTGCCGGCGCCCCCCGGGGCCAAGATCGTTTGGCGATGTTCGAGAATGAGCACCGGGGCTTCGCGAGAGACTCGAGCGATATCACCATGGACGAACTCGTCGACGATCAAGTCGCCCAAGACGGCTACACGGCGACCGGCGAGGCGTCGAACGATTCCGATCAGTCGATCGGTGTCTGCGGACCGCGTAGCTTTCTCTGCGCCGACAAGAGACATCAAAGCGCTCCACGCAACGCCAAGGGATCGATGCGCCGCAATGTTAGCCGATCCGGGTGCCGGGGTTCATTGGCACTCTCCAGCGGAACGCGAGCTGGCGGCGCAGGGGCTCGGCGACGGAGTTTTCCATCGGCGATGCATCCAGAGCCAGAACTGCGGGTAGCGTCGGATCCAGCGTTCGACGATCGCCGTGCACTCGGCGGTGAGCCGAAGGATGTCGGCATCGCGGTTCTCGGTCGGATTGAGAGGGACTTCCGGCTCGTAGATGATGCGGTAGCTCCCGCCTGGCTCGGGGAGCACGAAGACCGGCACGATCGCCGCCCCGGTGCGCAGCGCCAGCAGGGCCAGCGTGGGGGTCGTCGACGCCGGCCGATCGAAGAACGGGACGAATACCCCCTCCTGGCGAGCATCCTGGTCGATGACGATCGCGACTCCCAGCCCGGCTCTCAAGGCGCGGAGCATTTCGCGGACGGCGTTTCGCTTGTGCAGCACCCGATTGCCCGAGAGTCCCCGAAGCTGCGCCAACAGTCGCTCGAGGCGTGGGTTGTCCAGCGGCCGCGTCACCAGCACCAGAGGCAGGCCGAGGTAACCTTGCATCAGCGCGGCGAGCTCCCAATGCCCAAAGTGACCCGAAAACAACAGTACGCCGCGTCCCCTGGCGTAGGCCGCCCGAATATGTTCAAGCCCCTCGAACCGCACCGGGCGGTCCCCGGAACGCGGTCCGAATCGAGGGAAGGCCAACGTGTCAGCCGTCGTCCGGCCGAAATGACGCCACGATTGGTGCGTGATCCGGCGTGCCTCGCCCCGAGTTAGCCCGGATCCGAGGGCCGACACGAGGTTGCCGATCGCGATGCGTCGATGGCGTCGATCGGCCAGAAACCCGATCGAGCCCGCCGTGGCCCCGACCGTCTGTAGCAATCGTCGCGGGAGCCAGTTCGCCATGCCGAGCGCGATCCGGAAGGCCGCGGCCTCGATCGCGAACCGCAGGGCCTTCATCGACGTCTCCCGTCCGTCGCGAACCCCGCGAGCAGTCCTGCCACACGCTGTTCCAGTGGGGCGACGTCGAAGACGGTCGCTTCAATTCGCAACGCGATCAGTGCTGCGCGCTGGGTGATCCGCCGCTGCGTCGACGGCTCGATACGGGCCCGGTCTTTTTCGGTGGTGATCAGGGGAGCGTCGTGATTCGCGGCGCGCGACGCCAAGTTCGACAATTCGATGTTACGCCATCGGTGGTGGTCGCGTCGCACGACAAAATCGATGATCCCGATCCCCAGTTCTTCGAGATCGTGGCGGAAACGCGCCGGGTTGCCGACGGCGCAAAAGACCACCGCCGAGGACGGCGACGGGACCGCGGCACCGTCCGAGTCGACGAATCCGAGTGGCCGATGGCCGGCGCGCAAGATTGGCGCCGACGTGTTGTATTCACGAACGACGCGTTCGATGACGACGAAGCTCTCGTCGGCCCGAGCCCTGGTGATGATCACGATGTCCGCGCGCGCGATCCCGGAGATCGGCTCGCGCAGGAAGCCCGAGGGCAGCAACCGATAGCCGCCGAAGGGATCCCCGGCGTCCAGCAAGACGATGTCCAAATCTCGATCGACGCGGCGGTGCTGGAACCCGTCGTCGAGGATGGCAACGTCGGCGCCGACCTGGCGGGCCGTCTCGACCCCGGCGACACGGTCGCGTCCGACCACGATCACCACACCGGGAAGGAGTGTGGCCAGCAGATAGGGCTCGTCACCCGCTGTGGCCGCGGGTACGAGGGGACCGGCGCCTCGCGAGACGATCGTCGGGCCCCGCCCCGCACGACCGCCGTAGCCTCGACTGA
>JANNRU010000164.1:0-2940 GCA_031401755.1 Acidobacteriota bacterium
CTCGACCGGATCTTCCGCGGTCATGATGTTCGTTTCCGGAGTGTTCACGCGATGCATCGATGAATAGAGAGTGTTGGTCTTTCCGGAGCCGGTGGGGCCGGTGACCAGAACCATGCCGTAGGGCTTCAGAATCTGTCGCTCGAATTTAGCCAGGGACTCGGGCTCGAAACCAAGCCGGGTCATGTCGAGCACGAGGTTGTCCTTGTCCAGGAGCCGCATCACGACTTTTTCGCCGAACAGCGTCGGCAGAACGGAAACTCGATAGTCCATCTCTTTGATCTTGCCTTGCAGCTTGATCTTGACCTTGATCCGACCGTCTTGAGGCAGCCGCTTCTCCGAAATGTCGAGCTTGGCCATGATCTTCAAGCGGCTGGTGATCGCGTCCTTGAGCTTCATCGGCGGATGCATGATCTCGTAGAGCACGCCGTCGATACGGAAGCGAACACGAAGATCTTTCTCGTAGGGCTCGAGATGAATGTCCGAGGCTTCTTTCTTGATCGAGTCGGTTAAGATGATATTGACCAGCTTGACGACTGGCGCTTCTTCGGTGGCGACCTCCAGATCTCTCGGGTCGAGGTCGTCTTCTTCTTCGAGGAGCTCCAGATAGTCGGCATCCTGCTCGGCCATCTCGTCCATGACCTTCTTGAGTTCGAGGGCATGGGCCGAGCCGTAGTACTTCTCGATCGCTTCGCGAATGGCCAGCTCCGAGGCCACCACCGGCTCGACGTTGTAGCCGGTCATGAACTTGATGTCGTCCATGGCGAAAACGTTGGTCGGGTCGGCCATCGAGATGGTCAGCGTGGCGCCGGTTCGATTGACCGGAACGACGAGGTACTTTTGAGCCACTTCGGACGGGATCAGGTTGATCACGGCGTCGTCGATCTCGAAGTGACGCAGGTTGATCGATGGCACGCCGTACTGCTCTGAGAGCAATTGCGTGATGTCGTCTTCCTTCACGTATCCGAGATGGACCAGGTTGAAGCCGAGCTTCTCGCCGTTCTGTTTTTGCGCTTCGAGGGCTTCCTGAAGATGGGATTGTTGGATCAACCCCGCCTTCACCAGCATCTCGCCCAGCTTGACGGCCATGCAGTGTCCTCGTCCAACCGGCCAGCCGCCGGCCGCCGCGAAGTTTGCGCGACGCCACCGACCATGGCGAGAGCACTCGCCCCGGGAGGTCGCCGCGAATGTAGGGTCGCTGAAAATTACTGTCAAGCCGCCAGAAGAGGTGCCGATTTCGGTCGGTCAGCCTGTTTTGGCTAGATTTCGCGACCTGCTCAATCGGGGGTCGTGGGGACTCTCGGTTGGAAGAACCGTTCGAGGAATCGGGTCGAGATCCGCCCCCGGACGAAGTCCTCCTCGCGCAGGATCCGCTGCTGGAGCGGCAGATTCGTTTGAATACCCTCGACGACGAACGAATCCAGCGCGCGTCGCATGCGCAGGATCGCTTCTCCGCGGGTGTTCCCGCGGGCGATGACCTTGGCGATCATTGAATCGTAGAACGGAGAAATGACGCATTCGGCGTAGCTCGCCGTGTCCAGCCGTATTCCCGGGCCGCCCGGCGGGTGGAATGTGTGGATTTTTCCAGGGCTCGGCCGAAATGTCTCCGGGTCCTCGGCGTTGATCCGACACTCGATCGAATGGCCTTGAATCTTCAGATCGTCCTGGGTGAACGACAACGGTTCGCCGGCGGCAACCCGAATTTGCTCCTTGATTAGGTCGATCCCCGTGATCGTTTCGGTCACGGGGTGCTCGACCTGAATGCGCGTGTTCATTTCAATGAAGTAAAACTCCCCCTGCTCGTCGAGCAGGAACTCGACCGTTCCGGCATTGACGTACCCGACGGCTCCGGCACCTTTCAGTGCCGCCTCGGTCATCCGCCTTCGTAGGTCGTCATCGAGTGCCATCGATGGGCTCTCTTCAAGGAGTTTCTGGTGACGCCGCTGGATCGAGCACTCCCGTTCGAACAGGTGGACGAGATTGCCGTGAGTGTCGCCCATCACCTGGATCTCGATGTGACGGGGCTCGTCGATGAACTTCTCGATGTAGACGTCCGGGTTCCCGAAGGCGCTGCCGGCCTCGCCGCGTGCGGCGTCGAACAGGCCCTCGAGTTCTTCAGGCTCGCGAACGACGCGCATGCCGCGGCCGCCGCCTCCGGCGGAGGCCTTGATCAAGACCGGGAATCCCAGGCTCTTGGCCAGCTCCAGCGCCGTTGCAGCGTCGCCGACGATTCCGTCGCTGCCCGGCAGGACCGGCACGCCCGCAATGGTCATCGTCCGCCGGGCTTCGGCCTTGTCGCCCATGCGCCGGATCACGTCCGGGCTCGGCCCGATAAAGGTCAGTCCGCATTCTCGACAAACCTCGGCGAAGTGTGCCGATTCCGCGAGGAAACCGTAGCCGGGGTGCACCGCCTCGGTGTCGGTGATCTCGGCCGCGGCGACGATGGCCGAAATGTTCAGGTACGAATCGCGGTTTGGCGGGGGTCCGATGCAGACATCTTCGTCCGCAAACTTGACGTGCAGGGAATCGGCATCCGCCGTCGAGTAGACCGCAACGGTCTTGATCCCCAGCTCGCGGCAGGCCCAGATGATGCGCAGGGCGATTTCGCCGCGATTTGCGATCAGGATCTTCCGGAACATCGCTATCGCGCCGTCGTCAACCGGCCTGTCGAAGTCGGAACAAGGCTTGCCCGAATTCCACTGGCTGCGCGTTCGTCGCCAGGATCTCCACGACCTCGCCGTCGTATTCGGACTCGATCTCGTTCATCACCTTCATCGCTTCGACGATACAGACCGTCTGGCCCTTGCGGACCACGGAGCCGACGTGCACGAACGGCGCCGAGTCGGGTCCCGCAGACGTAAAAAAGGTGCCGACGATCGGCGAACGTACCTCGACCCGCCTGTCGGCTGCGGCCGGCGCCGATGCGGGGCTGGCGTCTGAGTC
>JANNRU010000165.1:0-5938 GCA_031401755.1 Acidobacteriota bacterium
CATCAAGGGCCACGATCACTTTGTCTACGTGCGCGTGCGAAATCGCGGCCCGCTCGACGCCGAAAACGTTACCGCGCGAGTCTACTGGTCGCCACCGGCGACGTTGCCCACACCTTCGCTCTGGACGCCGATCGGCGAAACGGTCCTGCCGCTGGTGCCCACAGGGAACAGCCTTACCGTATCCCAGCCGATCGTCTGGCCCGACGCGGCGTTGCCGGCCAACGGTCACTACTGCTTCATCGCGGTGCTTGACACGGAGTATGACCCGGCCCCATCCACCATTTGCCTCGGGGACTGGGATGGCTTTATGCACTGGGTGCGCCGCGAGAACAACGTCAGCTGGCGCAATTTCAACGTGGAAAAGCCCTGATCCCCGATCCATCGCCTTTGTGACAAAACGCCGGCGGTCAGACCTTCTTTCACGAAGTCATCCCCGCGGACGCGCACCTCGAGTGGACGCTCCGGATCGAGTTACCTAGCGACTCGGGCGAACGGGCCTTCGATATCCGAATCACTTGGCGGTTGCGAACGCCCATCACACGGCGGACCGAGCACGATCATTCGTGAGGCTCGCGCTGTTGACGGCGCATACATTTCAAGTGCGCAGCCGACCGGAAGTTCCATCCCGACAAGAGAGCTAGCCGCAGGCGTCAGCGTAGGGGCGTCTGGAAATGTCGAGCCTGCCGTCGAGCCCCGCTGTCCGACAGGCGCGGCAACGCCAGTTGCGCACCGGCCGCCGCCGCGCGACGCACGAAGCGCTGCAGACCGGGCAGCAGTGCTCGTAGAGCACGCGCGGCCGCACCGCGCGCCGTAAACTCGCCGAGAGCAGGGCGGGGGCGATGCGCGCCCGGGGCTCGTAGCCCGCCGCGACCATCAGCGCCGCCCATTCGGGGCCATGGGGGCGCGCGCGGCTTCCGTGGCCCAGGTAGACGGCGAGGTGCGCGGCTTCGTGGCAAGCGACCTCGCGGAGCAGCGTCTCGGGTTCATCGAGCAGCGCGCGGTGGAGGCAAATCCTTCCGGTGCGTGGGTGACAGCTGCCCAGCGAGGTGCGTAAGCGGGGGCCGGCTTCGAACTGTGCGCGGACGGGAAGAGTGGGAACCGACCAGACTTGGCCCCACTCGTCCAACCAAGCGACCAGAGTGGTCGGAAGTTCGAGTGGGCCGTGAGTCCGAGCGGTTCTCTTGGAACTGCCTCGAATCACCAAATCGCGATTCGTGCTTCGCCAGAACGCACCATCGGATCGTCGGCCTTGCAGGCGAACGCTTCAACGAATTCAGGCATGTTCGACGGGGCCGCGATCGCGCGGAAGTTGCCGGGCGCGTGAGGATCGGTCGTCAAGTTCACCTTCAGCGTTTCGGGCGTGTAGGCCGTACGCCACACCGTGACCCAGCTCAGGAAGAAGCGCTGCTCTTGCGTGTAGCCGTCGAGCTTGGCGTCGGTGAAGTTCGCTCCGCGGGCACGCTTCATCGCATCGAAAGCTACCGCGAGCCCGCCCAGGTCGGCGATGTTCTCGCCCAGCGTAAGGTTACCGTTGACATGGATGCCGTCGATCGACTCGTAGGCGTTGAACTGCTCGACCAGCTTTCCGGTCAGCGCCTCGAAGCCCTGCTTGTCCGCGTCGCTCCACCAATTCTCGAAATTACCCTTGGCGTCGAAGCGGCTGCCTTGGTCGTCGTAACCGTGGATCATCTCGTGGCCGATCACGCCGCCGATCGCGCCGTAATTGATGGCGTCGTCAGTTTGCGCATCGAAGAAGGGCGGCTGCAGGATCGCCGCCGGGAAGACGATCTCGTTCTTGAACGGGTTGTAGTAAGCGTTGACGGTCTGCGGGCTCATTCCCCATTCGCTGCGGTCGACGGGCTTGCCGATTTTGCCCAGGGACCATTTGTAGTTGAACTCGTTGGCCGCTTGCAGATTCTGGTAGTAGCTCCCGCGTGAGGTCTTCAATCCCGCCCAGTCTCGCCACTTGTCCGGGTAGCCGATCTTGGGTGTGAACGAGGCCCACTTTTCCAGGGCCTTCGTTTTGGTCTCGGCACTCATCCAGGGGAGAGCTTCCAAACGCACCTTGAGCGCAGCGCTCAGGTTCGTCACCAGCGACTGCATCTTCGCTTTCGATTCCGGTGGAAACGCATACTTGACGTAGATCTGCCCGAAAGCCTCACCGACTTGGGCGTTCACGGAGCCCAGGACGCGCTTCCAGCGCGCCTGCATCTCTTTCTGGCCGCGCAGAGTCTTGCCGTAGAACTCGAAGTTCGCGTTCGCCAACTCGTCGGTCAGGAACGGTGCCGCGCCGTCGATGGTGTGAAATCGCAGGTAGGCTTGCCAACTCGCGACGGGTGTATCGGTCAGCATCGCGCTGACTTCTTTGTGGAACTCGGGCTGCGCGAGCGAGAACTTGGCCGGGCGGGCAACCCCCTGCGCGTCGAGGAACTCCGACCAGCGGAAGTTCGGCGTAAGCTTGTCGGCCTCGTCGACGCTCAACGGGTTGTAGTAAAGCGAGACGTCGCGCGACAGCTCCTCGCTCGATCTGGAGACCTTGGCCAGCCGTGTTTCGAATTCCAACACCGCCTTGGCTTGGCCTGCCGCAGCGGCGGGAGCCGCGCCGGTCAGCTCGAGCAACCGGGCAATGTAGGCTTGGTAGGCTTCACGGGCGGCCACCTGGTCTTCGCGCTTACTGAAGTAGTACTCGCGATCCGGCAGTCCCAGGCCGCTTTGCGAGGCATAGGCCATGCTCATGGTCGAGTCTTTGAAGTCTTCGTTGGGTCCGAATCCGAATAAGAAATTGTCGCCGCGAGCGGCGGACTCTCGCAGGTAGCCCGCGATCGCCGCTCCATCGGCGAGTGCGGCGATGGCGTCGAGGTCGGTCTTGATCGGTGTGATGCCGGCCGCGTTCAGCGCGGCCTCGTCCATGCCGGTGGCGAAGATATCGCCGACCAGCTTGTCCACGCCGACCGCGGTCATGTCTGCCGCCGCATGCTCGGCCAGTTGCTTTTGCACCGACAGTGATCGCTCGCGCAGCATCTCGAAGCTGCCCCAGCGCGTCTTGTCAGCCGGCATGGGATTCGCCGCCAACCACTTGGCGTTGACCATCGCGTCGATACCGCTGCACGCCGGAACCGCGGTGTCGATGTCGGCCGCGGTCAGGCGCGGCAGCGGCACCAGCTCTGACTCGTTCAGCTGGAAGGGCGCCTTGGCGGCAGCGGTCGGGGTGGAGGCTTCGTTGGCGACCTGACCACAGGCGGTGGCCAGGACGGCCAAGACGAACAGCGAGCAACATTGGAACTGTTTCGAATGAGACACGGTGGCGATCTCCTCGGAATTGGCGCCCGCCGGGGCACCGCGATTTCTACGCGGGCCATTATTACCGAGAAATCGGCATCCTGGCAGGTCCCTGACTGATGAGGCGAGTCTCTGCCGCCGGTGGGGGGTAGGGGGCGACGTACTCCCTCTCGTGACGCTGGATCCGCCCACGAGAGGGAGTCCCTCGGAGACTCAGTCCAGTTCGAACGTTCCCTCGGTCAGTGTCTGGTTCCCGCTCTGATCGATCGCCAGGACCTCGAAGGGCTGCTCGCCCCGCGGGAGGGACTCAACGAACTCTTCGGGCAGTTCGACCTCGGTGGCCGAGGCCGGGAGTGTGACCTGAAACGTGCCGACGATCACCTGATAGCCGACGATGCGGATCGGCCGGCTCGGAAAGCCGGCGGGTGGGTGCGTCACCGGTTCCCAGCTAATGACGACCTCGTCGTCGTTCACCTCGGCTTCGACTTCCGGCCCGTCGGGCACCGCATGCGAGAGATTGGAAATGCTCACGAGCCGCGAACCTCCGACCGCGAGACCCTGGATCTTGTAACCGCCTTCGGGGAACAGCGCCAGGAGCTGGGACAACGGGAAGTCGTCCAAATTGGGCTCCGCGCCCTCGAAGAACAGCTCGGTCATTCCCAGTTGGTTGTAACCGGCGCGCCCGACGACCTCGAACACCCGGGTCCCGTTCGGATTGGCGATGTTGAGAGACTTCCAGTTCGGCCCGTCCAGGGTGACGTGGAAACCGAGATCGTTGGCGGAGGCGTTGTACTCGATGTAGATCCGTGCGTAAGAGAATGGCGCCGCTGAACTCGGCGTCATGGCGCCGAGTGCGATCAGCGCCAGAATCAGAATCGGCCACGCAGACAATCGCTTCGTCATATCGTCGGCTCCTATTGGCGTCGGATGGACCCGGTTCATCCGGAGTCACCGGCCAACGCGTGAGATGCATTCCGCGCCGGAATCCTTCGCCGGCGGGATGCATGCCGCTCTAGCGTGGCCGGGAATCGTCACGAGATGCGCCAACATCCGGGCCGGCCCGATCCCGGCCGGATGAGATCAACCTCGACTGGCGATCGGTGCCGCGAGTCGCACACGGAACTCCGCCCCGCGGCCCACGCGGGGCTCGAGCGAAAAAGGGAAGCCATGACGGGTCAGGATCTCCCGGACCACGGTCAGGCCGATTCCGCGACCTTCGCGTTTGGAACTGAAGAACGGGGTGAACAGCAGCGGCCGGCTGCTTTCGGCGATGCCGGCCCCGTCGTCGGCGATGACCAGCACCGTTCCATCCGCGTCCGTCTCGAAGCGAATCTCGATCGTCCCGCCCGAATCAATCGACTCGATCGCATTGCGCAGAATGTTGACTAGCACCTGCTCGAGCAGGTTTTTGTCCGCCAGCGCGGTCAACGCCGGTGGCCGGGCTGGATCGAGCCGGCAGTCGATCCGGCGCTCGGCGAGCTCGGGACCGAACAGCACGAGCACCTCCTCGATCAAGCGTGTCATGTCACAAGGACGCAGTTCCGGGTCGGGCAGCCGGACCACGTCGGCAAAGGCGGTGACGAACGAGTCGAGTCGTCCCAACCGCGCCGAGGCCACCTCGAGCGCGCGTTCGGATTCCACTAGATTTCCCGGTGGCCGGCTCGAACCCGCGCGCTGTACGGAATCGAGTAGCGACCGCACCGCGCCGACCGAGTTCTTCACTTCGTGGGACATCATCCGGATCACCTTGCCGTAGGCCGACCGTTCGGAGTCCCGCAGCTCCTCGGTCAGGTCCTCGAGTAGCAGGAAACTGCGTTCGAAGCCCCGGTCGCGAAAGGCGACGCGCCGAGCCCGTAATCGTCTCCCGCCGCTCAGTGAGATCACCCGCGTCGCTCCGGCACTGACACCCTCGATCTGCGTGGCCAACGGCGTCCCCAGCTCGCCCAGTCGGCGACCGACGTCTCCGGCCGGTCCCGGCGAGAGCAGCCGCGATGCGCTGTCGTTGATCAACAGGATTCGATCGTCGAAGTCGAGGATCACGATTCCCGAAGGCGACACGCGCAGGATCTTGTCCAGGAGCACGTGATGTTCGGCCAAGCTCTGACGCTCTTCTCGCAAGTGATCGGCCATCTGGTTGTAGATCGCGATCAGACTGTCCATCTCGGGCTGGCCGACGTCACGAAAGTGGACCGTGAACTCGCGCGCACGCAGCAGCTCCGCGCCGCTGCGGACGATTTCGAGCGGGACGAAGAGATCACGAACGAGCTTCCAACCAAGCGCGATAGACAGCGCGAATCCTGCTTCAGCGGCGAGGAGCCAGGCCGGCCGCTCCCAGAGGGCCACGACCGTGACCGCGCCGAGGACGACGTGGATTGCGAGCAGATAGCCCAGGATCTTTGAGCGCAGAGTCATCCGCTGTGTTCGGGGTCGATCGCGTACTTCTGGAAGCGCCGGTAGAGCGCCGCACGGCTGAGCCCGAGCGCATCGGCGACCCGCGTCAGGTTCCTACCGTAATGCCGAAGGCACTGGAGGATCATCGCCCGCTCGAGTTCGTCAATCGTCATCGCTCCAGGGGCGGGCAAGGCCGTCGGGCGCTCGCTCCCGCCGACCACGGCGAGCGCGACGTCGATGTCGCTCGACCGCAGGCAATCGCTGTCGG
>JANNRU010000166.1:0-4118 GCA_031401755.1 Acidobacteriota bacterium
CGCCGCCTTCGCTTCGTCGATGTTGCCATGCAAACATGGTCGCAGATTCAAGCACTCTCGAAAACCCCAATATGCCCGCAAATCATGGACTCGCGAGTGCTTCACCCCTTAAACTCACCCACACGACTTCCTGAAGACCCGATAAATCCAGTAAGACGAAAAATCACCAACCCAGAACATCGAGCCCAAGCTGCGTGCCGGGTTCATGCTCATGCCCGACAACGGCGCTTCGAACGTGATGTACAGCGCCACCAAACTACCGGCGAAAAATGGTGCACGAGGCGCCCATCGTGTGCTCGCTCCAACCGCGAGCACCACTAACATCAATAGCGCGCTAATCAAGAATTCGGCCAGGAAGGCGACGCTGATGCCGCGCGCGCCCGGAATCGTGACCGCGTAGTTGACCGAAGGGTGGGCCAAGGCCGAGCCCAACAGCAGGCGCGAGACCGCCACCCCGCCAATCGCACCCAAAGCCTGCGCGACGATGAAGCACAGCGCGTCCTGGGCACGCACGCGCCCCAAGCGCCAGAACGTGAGCGTCACCGCCGGGTTCATGTGAGCCCCCGACTGCTTTCCCCACGGCGACAAGATCAAGCCGACCGCGGTGAGCCCCATCGCCAGCCCGATCAAGGCGCGCCGGAGAAGGGGATCGGGTAACGCCATACATAGAGGAGAAGCGGGGTGCTCCAACGCCACCGTCACGACGCATGCCGAGACCATAAACAGCCCCAACAGCACCCCTTCCATACCGTACTCGGGCCAGGCCCAGTCGGGGCGCCGGCCTGCGGTTGCGGCAACGCTCATACGCCCATTGGCGGCTTTGTGGCGAACATCTCGGCGAGTCTCCGTTCCTTCACTCCGATGCCGCCCCGCGCCGGCCGTTTCACAGAACGTTGTTTGTCAACGGCGAAACTTTCCCTCATCTAGCGCATCGAAGCGAAACCCAGCCGTGAGGGAGGACCGACATGAGCTATCCGTTAAAGATCACCGTTCGCTATCCCACCACCGACACCATGACACTGCGCACCGAAGACGATTGGGATCGCGACATTCAACCGCTGCGCAACGAGACCAAAGGCGACTCGGCCGTCTTCAAACTCGAGGCCGACCGTCCCCATCTGTATTTCAAGCCGGTCCTGCTCGAAGGCGCCACGCCGCTCTGGTCGCAAGGCCCCAACGTCTTGGCAGTGTCGGGGCAAGAGCGCACGCTCGAAGTGTTTCCGTACTTCAAATCTGACACCGAATGCAGCGTCTGCGCGCTCAACTTCATCGAGTCCACGCTCATGAAACAGCGCTACGATTTGCGCGTGTTTCTGCCGCCCGGCTACCACGAAAACACGCTGAACCGTTACCCAGTGCTGTACATGCAGGACGGCCACAATCTTTTCTTCCCGGACGAAGCCGCGTTTGGCGACGACTGGAAGATTCGCGAGACGATCGAGCGCTTGACCGAGATGAATCAAACCGACCCGATGATCGTGGTCGGCATTCGCCCCAACGATCGCATGACCGAATACACCGCCCCTGGCTTTGAAATGTATGCACGCTGCATGGCCGAAGAACTCAAGCCCGTGATCGACTCGCGTTATCGCACGCGCCCCGAACCCTCGCAAAACGCCGTGATGGGATCGTCGCTCGGCGGCGTGGTGTCGCTGCACACTGTGTTGCAGCACCCCAAGGCGTTCGGTGCCGCCGCGTGTTTATCCTCGACCTTCGGTTTTCGCGATGACCTCTTGGATCGCGTCGTTCGCGACAAGAAGCTAAACGTGCGCGTCTATCTAGACAGCGGCTGGCCGCGCGACAACTTCGAGACCACGCGCGCGATGCGCGCGGCGTTGCTGCGTAAGGGATTCGAGGAAGGCAAGGACCTGTTGTACTTCGCGTTTCCCGAGGCGCGTCACGACGAGAAAAGCTGGTCGCTGAGATGTCACCTGCCGATGCAGTTTTTGTTCGGGAGGGGATAGGCAGGCGTTACTGACAAGTCTCAGTGACGGCGGCAGACGACAATTCGGCCAATGTCGACATGCCGTTTATCGCGCTCGGCTGCATCGATGCGAAGAGAACCGGCAAGCGGTGGAATGGTGCGCGTTGCTGCGGATGTGGGTTGACGTAATGTCAGAGCGATCGGACACTGGCCCGGGGCTCGTACCCGAGTCGAGAACGGAGTGGCGGTTTGTTGCCTATCCGAGTTTCGATCGTTTCCCCGCAAAAGTGACACTGACGTACCCGATCGGGTGACCGGCGCTCTGTGTGTGGTGTCGTTCTCCAGTGTCGCGGTTCAGCACAGCGTGGCGTCAAGTTCCCGCGTCAATGCGATCGCGCCAGGAGATCAGGAGTTCTCCCTTGTCGAGGACTCCGGTTCGACCGCCGAGAGACTCTCGGACTGTTCGGCGACTACCGGGTCCGATACCTCGTGTCCTCACCGTTGATGCGAAGCGTGCAGGAGCGCGACGTGCGGGAAGTCCTCAGGCAGCGTGCGATGTGGCAGGGGCTAAAAAACTGCTGGGACGCCGGGATGTTCGAACTTGTGCAGCCTCTACCGTTTGAAACCTCGCCGGACTGTCGAGCATCACAGCGGTCGATCGACACTTCAATGGGGGTCACGCGATGAGGTTTTCTCTGGGGTCTTTCTTGTTCGGCCTGGTGAGCGTCGTCTATTCGCTCGGGGCTGCCGCGCAGACCGTGACGATTCCGGCCACCCAGGACACCTGGATCAGCGGGCTGGGCAGTACGACCGTGCATGGCGGCGAGCTGGCCTTGGGGCTCTGTCCGGGGGCGAATTACTGGACCTACCTCAAGTTCAATCTCAGTGGCCTCGCGGGCGACATCGTCTCCGCCGAGCTGCGCATGACGCGTATTAGCGGCGCCCGCCCCGAAGAGATCTCGGTGTTCTTGATCCAGGGCGATTCCTGGACCGAAGCAAACTTGACGGGTCCGACACGCCCCGCCCCTACGGACCCTCCCAACTCGAGCCAGCTCGCGACAGGGCAAATCACGGGCGGCGGCTACGATCTCTGGCTGTCGACCGCGCTCACGGCGGCAGTTCGACAGGAGGCGCTTGGGGATCAGGTACTCTCGCTGATGGTCCGCGAGAACTTCGTCAGCATGACCGACATCCGCTACTACCGCAGTCGCGAGGCGGCCGTGCCCAGCGGGAACAAGCCGCAGCTCGTGGTGACGTTGGCGCCACCTGAGGTCTCGGGTCTGGTTCTCGACGACTCCGTCCCGGCCGCACTCCGTTGGAGCCCCCAAGGGGCCGGCATCACCTACGACATCGTGACGGGGAGCCTCTCCGGACTCCGCGCGGGTGGGGGTGTCGGCGGCGCGATCTGTCTTGCGGACTCAGTGCTAACGAACGCCTACGACGACCCACGCGCCAATCCGCCAGCGGGCGATGGGGACTACTACTTGGTTCGCGGCCAGAGCGCGTGCTGCCCGGGGACCTACGGATTTGCGTCATCGGGGACCGAGCGAATTCCCTCCGCCGACTGTCCTTGACCGGCGATGATCAGGCTCGTTTTTCGTATCGCCGCGGTCTGTCTCATCCTGGCCCTTGCATCGGCCGTCCCGGCGCACGCCGGTGCGTGGACAGCCCCGAAGGGTGGCTGGTATCACAAACTCTCCGTGACCTATTTCACCGCGGATTCCGAGTTCGATACGAGCCACGACGACCAGCCCTTTGAACTCGAGGGGCGGTTCACACAAGCGAATCTCATCTACTACGGCGAGTATGGGATCATCGATGGCCTGACGGCCGTGTGGTCGATCCCGTTGAGGAAGGTCCACTACACGAACCTTCTCGAAGAAGGAGGGACAACCGGGATCGCGGATGTCGAACTCGGCCTCAGAGCGCGGCTCGCCGCGAAGAACTCTTTTTTCTTCTCATTCCAGGGCCTTTTCGTGGTGCCCGGTGGATACGATGGCGCCGACGCCCTTCCCCTAGGTAACGACCAGAACAGCGTCGAGGCTCGCCTTCTCATGGGAGCGTCGGCCCTGGGAGGACGCATCTATTTCGGCGGCGAGGCGGCGTACCGCTATCGCTCCCAAGAACCGTCGGACGAGTGGCGCTTCCTGGTTGAACTCGGAGGCAATTTCAACAAGGTGTTCTACGGCCGCCT
>JANNRU010000167.1:0-30361 GCA_031401755.1 Acidobacteriota bacterium
ACCGGCGTCCCGATACCGATCAAGGGATCGACGTGACGACGGCGACCTTGGACGACCCGCACACTCTCGAGCCGACCGATGAGGTCTGGACAACTCGCAAGTTGGCCTGGATCGAGACCGGTAGGTTGCCCAGAAGCTACATCCGTGGCCGCGACCGGCCGAGCACCTAGGACGACGCGGAGCCTTCGCCAGAGAAACGGCGCATTACGGTCCGACACCCACCATCGGATATCGATAGTAGGTGCCGTCGAACGCGCGGATCGCCCCGACGATCGGCAACACGATCGCCGCAAGCCCCAGAGCCACCCAGAACAGGATCACCAACGGGATGAGCAAGATCGTCAGCCACAAAATAGCGGTCACCGCGATGAGCAGGAACACTATCAAGTTCAAGACCAACGCCTGCTTGGCGATCCCGGAGATGATCGGCGAATCCTTCTTGACCGCCCAGATGATGATCGGCACGACGACACCGCCGAGCGGGATCAGGTAGCCGGCCAGACCCGAAAGATGAGTCAGCGCCGCCAGAGTTCGTTCGGCGGAAGCGATCGATTGCGCGGGAGTCGCGTCCACGGGGTCTCCTCGTCGTCGGTATCGTCCGGTCAGGATACACGACTCCCCCGCGCAACGAAAATCGCGGCACCCAGCCCCGCGACCGCAAGCCAAGCCACGAGATCCCCGGTCCGCGAGTAGACCGTGCGTCCGCCGGTCCGGACGACGTCGAGAACTTCGACTGCCGGCTCGAAGAGCGCGGTCCAACGATGGTAACGGCCCTGCGGATCGACGAATCCCGAGATCCCGGTGTTCGCGACGCGCACGAACCAGGTACGGTTCTCGATCGCGCGCAAACGCAGCGCGTTGGCCATGTAGGTTTGAAACAGCGACCGGCCGAACCAGGCATCGTTCGTGATCACGACTTGAAACTCCGCGCCGGCGTTGCGCAGGTCGCGCGACAGATCTGCGAAAAATTCCTCGTAACAGACGAGCACGCCGACGCGCGCACCCCCGACATCGATCAGCGCGCTGCGCGGGCCGCGTTCGAACCCGCCGGAGACCCACCGCCAAGCGCCACCCCGACCCTCGACCAGCGGCCCGAACAGCGCCGCGAACGGAACCTCTTCGACGAACGGCACGAGGTAGACCTTGGCCCCCCAGCTGTCGAGCATGCGGCCGGCCGCGTCGACCGCGACCGCTGCGTTGAACCAGTCGCGGTCGCTCTCGCCTCGGATCCGCGCGTACTCGACGCCGACGAGCATGGCCGCGCCGATCTCGCGGGCCAGCGCCTGCACCTCCGGCATCGCAAAAGTCTCGGGCCGGTCCAGCTGGTGATAGAGCGCCTGCGGCCGTGCCGACTCGGGCCAGATCACCAGGTCGGGCCGCTCGCGGGCGGCCTCCCGCGTCATTTCGGCGAGCGTCCGTTGCTGGTCCGCGCTGCGCGATTCGACATGCTTTTGGTCGAGTGGGACGTTCGGCTGGATCAACGCGATGCGCAACGGTCCGAGCTCAGCGAGCGGTCGCCGCCAGGCCCACGCGTCGTAGAGCAGAATCAACGACCCGCCGACCAGAAGTGCTGCGAGCGCGCGGCGTCCCGCAGGCTGCCGCAGACGACTCCAAGCGTCGTAAATCAAGCCGTTCGCCGCCAGTAGCGCGGCCCCCACCCCGTAGGGCCCGACGAGCTCGGCGAATTGAATGAGGAACGGATAGCCCGCGACCGTGTGCGCCAGATGCTCGCCGGTGAAACGCAGGTCGCCCCAACTCTGCGCCCACTCGAACGGTAGCCAGACGACGGGCAACAGCAGCCCCCACCCGAGGGAGGTCCGTCGACGCAACCAACCCGCCAGGGTCACGCACAACGCGATCCGCGCCCCGAGGCCGGCCGACATGCCGACATAGAGCAACGCTGCAAGCCAAGAGGACTGCAGCATCGAGTACTGCCAGTGCATCGCCACCAGGTGCACGGTCAGCCCGAAGGCGAACCCCGCGCGCAAACGCTTCCACGCGCGCGCGTCCGGGTGTTCGTCGAGCCAGGCCAGGAGCGGGAGGAACCCGGCGAGATTCAATGGCAGAAACGGTCCCGGAATATAACTGAACCCGACGAGAAGCCCCGCGATGACCGGCCGCAGGTCGCGCCGTCGCGCGCCCGGCCCCCGGACATCAGGCACGGGTGAGAACGAGACAGGCGTTGTGACCCCCGAAACCGTAGGAGAGCTTCAGACAAACGTTCACACGCTGGCGCCGCGGCGCGTTGGCCACCACGTCGATGTCGCACTCCGGGTCGGGGTTCTCGTAGTTGATCGTCGGCGCGAGAAGATCGCTCTGGATCGACATCACCGCGGCACCGGCCTCGATCGGCCCGGAAGCTGCGATCGCGTGCCCGGTCATCGATTTCAGCCCGGTGACCGGAATTCCGTCCGTACGGCTACCAAAGACCTTACGCAACGCAAGAGACTCGGTCTTGTCGTTCGCCAGCGTCGAGGTCCCGTGCGCGCTGACATAGTCGACGGTCTCCAGGCCGAGATCGGCGACGCTCAGGGCGCGGCGGATCAACTCGACGATCGACTCTCCGTCCTCGTCGAGCTGCATCATCGAGTGGGCGTCGCAGTTGGTCGCGTAGCCGGCGACCACGGCCAAACCCTTCGCCCCACGAGCGCGCGCATGCGCCTCACGCTCGAGCACCAGGATCGAAGCTCCCTCCCCGAGGACGAAACCGTCTCGATCGCGATCGAAGGGCCGGCTGGCGCGCTGCGGTTCATCGTTGCGGCGCGAAAGCGTTCGCAACCGGTCGAATCCCATCAAGGCGTAGGCGTCCTCGTCGAGGGCCACGCCCTCGGCCCCGCCGGCGAGGGCGACGTCGGCTTCCCCGTCGCGCAACAGGCGCCAGGCATCACCGATCGCCATCGTTCCCGCGGCGCAAGCGGTCGAGATCGCCTTCGACTCGCCACGCGCGCCGAAGCGGATCGCCACCTGTGCGGCGGGCGCGTTGGGGATCAGCATGGGTAACGAGTAACGCTTGACCCCTTCCTTCGAGCGGGTCTCCCGCCACGCGGCGTGCGAGGCTTCGAGCGTGGTCAAACCGCCGATTCCCGACCCGACCACGGTGGCGAACCTCCGATTATCGACGCCGGCAACCGTGCACTGTCCTCGTCGCTCAGGATCCGGATGGATTTCGAACCCCGCGTGGACGAGTGCCTCGCGCGCCGCCCCGAGTGCGAATAGCGACGTTCGATCCACGAGCGAAACCAGGCGCGGCTCGACCCCAGCCTCGGCTGCGCCGTAGTTCGCAATCACCGCGGCGATCTGCGTGCCAACCCCAGTCTGGGTATGCCAGGGCGTGTCGAGTCGGGTCACGCCCGACCGGCCTGCGAGACAGGCAGCCCAGAACGACTCCCGATCGAGCCCGATCGACGAGACCACGCCGATACCTGTGACAAGAACGCGTTCGCTCATCAAAATTTCGATCGGAAAGTGGAACCAAAAACGCTGGGTCCGAACAATCGGAATGGTATCATGGCGACAATGAGTGAAAATAGGGAAGTCGAGGTCAAGCTTCCCTTCGATTCGGCGGAGGAAGGTCGAAAACGCCTGATCGCTGCGGGGGCGGTCCAGACCCAGTCTCGAGTCTTGGAGGAAAACATCCTGTTCGACCGGGAAACACTGCCGCTTCAGGCGTCGGGCCGGATGCTGCGGTTGCGCCGCCGCGGCGATCAGGTGCTTCTAACCTACAAGGCGCCGATTCCCGGCGACCACGCCCACAAGGTCCGGGAAGAGCACGAATCGACGGTCGGAGACGCCGCCGCGCTGACGCTCCTGCTGAACGGGATCGGCTTCGAGCCGGCCTGGCGCTACCAAAAGTGGCGCACCGATTTTGAGCTCGACGGGGTCCACGTTTGCCTGGATGAAACGCCTGTGGGGTGTTTCGTCGAGCTGGAGGGCGAGCCTGACGCGATCGATCGTGTCGCGGCACGGCTCGGCTTCGACCGGGAACACTACCTGCTCGACACTTATCACGACCTCCACGAAAAGAGTGCGCGAGTGCGTGGCGAGGCGGCGGCTGGCGACATGGTCTTCCCTGAGGCGAAAAGGCCCGTTCGATGAAAGCGATGATCTTGGCCGCCGGGCTCGGTCAGCGAATGGCACCGCTGACGCTTTCGATTCCGAAGCCGGCACTCCCCGTGCTCGGCCGGCCGATCGTGTTGCAGATCGCCCGTTGGCTTGACGGCGCCGGGGTCGAGGAGATCGCGATCAACCTGCACCATCGCGCAGAGATTGTGCAGGCTACCTTGAAGCCCGAGCTCGGCGCACTCCGGCCGCGAGTGCATTACTTCTTGGAGCCTTTGGTTCTTGGTACCGCCGGCGGACTGGCGAACGCGGCCGGGCTCCTGCGGGGCTCCGAGCAGATCGTCGTCGTTAACTCCGACGCACTGACCGACCTCGACCTCGCGGCTGCGGTCGACGCGCACCGCAGATCGGGAATGCCCGCGACGATCGTGCTGGTGCCGGCGAGAGAGGGCTACGGACGGGTCGACGTTGATGCCGTGGGGCGGGTCCTGTCCCTGGCGGGCCTGCCACGGTGCGACCGCGATCGGATCGCCGGGAGCCATTTGTTTGCCGGTGTCCAAATCCTCGATGAAGCGTTGCTCGACGAGTTGCCGAGCACGGCACCCACATGTCTCGTGCGTGATTTTTTGCGTCCGCTGGCCGCCGCGGGGCGGTTGCGCGCACACTTCCACGATGGCTTCTGGTGGGAATTCGGGTCGCCGATGCGCTACCTGGACGGGTCGCTCGAACTGCTCGATCTGTCGATCGAGGCGCGGCGCCGTGTCCTCCGCGATCACGATCCGATCCGCACGGTCGACGGCGCATTGGCCGCGATCGGGCCGGGTCTTGAACGGCATCCGGACTCGCAACTTCATGGCCGCGCCGTGCTCGGCTTCGCGTGCCATCTCAACGCCGGCTGTCATGTCGAAGACTCGGTCGTCATGGCCGAGAGTTGGATCGGACCCGGTTGCCGGCTTCGACGGGCGATCATCGGCCCGGCGGTCGAACTCCCCGCCGGATTCGTGGGTGACGATGTGATGGTTTGCAACGATCCGGACCCGGCGACGGAACCGCCTCCCGCGGCCCGGCGCGTCGGAGGGTTGCTGGTCCTGGAGTTCGCCGCCGGTCGGGTCGCGTGAGTTCGCCGCGTCCCGAGCTCGCGTCCTGGATCGAGGGTCAAATGCCCGGCGGACGCGTTTCGCCCTTGGCGGGCGACGCATCGACACGCGAGTTCTTCCGGGTAGTGGTCTCCCCCAACTCGACCGCCGTGGTCATGGATTACGGCGCTCCGTTCGACGGCGAGTCCGACGATATCCGCCTTGAGCGGCTGTTCCGGAGCGCTGGACTGCCGGTGGCGCGGGTGCTCGCGGTCGGAAACCGAGTCGGCGCCCTCCTGCTCGATGACCTCGGCGAGCGGTCGCTCGAGCAAGCCCTCAACGAGGCCACCCCCACCACCGGCCGCCAGCTCTTGGAGGATGCGGTTCGGCTCGCCGCTCGGATCGTCACGGCCGGGACACCGGTTCTCGCCGAATCGGATCGAGCGGACGGCCCGGTCCTCGACGTCGATCGGTTCCGCTTCGAGATGGACTTTTTCGTGAACTGGTATCTGACCCGGCATGAGGGACGAGCCTCTGTCCCGCACGACCTTATCTCGGCCCTCTACGAGTTGGCCGCCCTCGCCGCCGACAGCCCGCTCAAGGTGCTGTGCCATCGAGACTTTCACAGTCGGAACCTGATCCTGCGAGCCGACGGTTCGTTGGCGATGGTCGACATTCAGGATGCGCGTTGGGGACCGGATACCTACGACCTCGCGTCCCTGCTCTACGATGCCTACATCGAGGTTCCGGACGACTGGCGGCCACCGCTGGTGGATTTATGGGCGCACCGCACCCGGGCGGACGCCGCGTTCCATCGCCGATTGGACTGGGTCGCGGCCCAGAGGATGCTCAAAGCGTTGGGGACCTTCGGCTACCAAATCGAGCAGCGTGGACGAGAGACCTACCTGCCCGCTATAGAACGGACGCTGCGAAGGCTGAAGCAACTCCTCCCCCGCCTGGATCTCCCTCCCAGATTGGCCCGCGGTTTAGCGGAGGTCGGGATCCTGGATTGAGGCTTACGGACCGCTGCGAAGCGCGAGGTCCAGGCTCGACACCAGCAAGGCCGGCGTCCTGACCCCCGAGTCCGACTCCCGGGGCGGACCGACCCCGCCCACGATCCGCTTCAGTAGGACCGCCGGCTCGACGGCCGTCAATCCGCGAAGGGGTGGGGTACGCGCCCCGCCAGCGAACCGCGCTCCTTCCAACTCGAGGATCCAGTCAGAGCCGGGCGTCGCGTGAAGGATGAGCCCCGTGGCGACGAACGCCGGGTCGGGAAAGCCGACCGCGGGCGGCCGGACGTGGAGTGCGGCGTGGCGGCCGACGGGCGGGTCGCGAAAAGCGCCCCGGCGGTAATGGCCGGGACCCACCAGGACATGACGGATCGAGCGACCGTCCGCGACCGACCGATCCTGCGTCGGAAATCCCGCGTCGTCGAAGCCACCCCCGAGCAGTGCGTGGGGATCGCCCGGCCGGTCGTCGACCCGGAACCCGGGACCGCAAGGAGCTCCGACAAAGGCGGGATCGTGGGCCAGGGTGTCGACCAGGGCGGCGATTAGGGCCGACGACGCCTCGGGGCCGAAAACGACCGGTCCCCGATGCCGACCCTGATCAGCCGTCGCCAGCGGCGAGTCCAGCCAACGGTCGGCGAGGGCCGCCGACCAGGCGGCGGGGTCGAGGTCCGAGGGTCGACGTGCTGCGGCGCGTAACGGCGACAGGTGTCTGTGGCTTTCGCCTTCGGTCGCGACCAAGCTCATCGCCCACGTCCGTACCCGGGCTCGCGAGGTCGCCGCGCCGTTAGCGCCGACCCACGTTTCGACCACGAGGGCGGACTCGACCCATGAGCGGTAGGCGTCGATCTTGATTGGCGAGGCACCGACCAACCGCCGATTGGCCTCGGACAGCCATGCGACCCAATGCTCCGCCGGGAGAAGTGTCAGGTCGGCGTCGCGATCGATCAGGATTCCCGGCGTAGTCCGCCACTCGGAGCTTCCGCTCGGCGCTTCCGACGCGAAGGCTGTTTCGAGCGCCCAGGTCGCGCTGGCCGCGTCGCTCCCGCCGCTCGCCGCGAATCCCCACCCTCCGTTAGGCCGACACGTACGGACGGCGAGGCCCCCGTCATTTCCGAGGCGCGTCTGAACGCGGGTCGTCGTTCGCTCGATCGTGACCCGCAGGGTGCACGCGGCACGCGTGAACAACTCGACCGCATCCGCGGGTGCGCGAGAGGTGAGTTGTCGATGCAAAGATGTCGTGCGATCGAGCCAGTGATCGCTGTCCAGATCTTGAGGGGTCATCACTGCATCCATGGTCAAGCCTCGGCGAGCGTCGCATCAATGACGACGGTCGCGCCAGTAATCAATGACTATGCGGCACAACGACCCTCACCAACCCTACTCGAAATGTCGGCGCGCCGACGCTCACGGCCAGGGGCTGGCCATCCCGGACGCAGGAGCTGGCACTGACATCGAAGGTCAAGTCATTCGCGACGCGATCGAGACTCGCAAGCGTCGATCGCGCGTCGAGACAGATCAGGAAGGGTGGACAGGGATAGGTCACATGTTCTGCGACGATTCGATCCGCGTCGATCACATGGAACACGGCGCGGCCGGAGATCGTGTCCACCGACGCCGACTCGAGACGACGAATGTAGACTCCCTCCTCGATCCCCTCGAGCATCTCTTCCGGAGACCACTCACCAGGACTTAGGAACGTGCCGCCCATCCGCGGATGGATGGCGTCTCTGAAGGTCGATCGGCGGCCATGACCGGTCGAACGTTGGTCGAGGTGTGCCGCCGTGGCACCGTCGAGGATCAGTCCTTCGACTCTTCCTCCGCGAACGAGCCCGGTCGCACGCGCCGGTTCGCCCTCGTCGTCCTCGCGCCATGCTGCGCGTCCGCGCCGCGGGTCATCGATCACGTTCACCCACTCTCCGGCGATCGCCTGCCCTCGCGACCGGGACAGCCAACTCAAACCCGCGATCCAGCGATCACCCTCCAACGCGTGCCCCACGAGCTCGTGCACGAGGGCTCCCCCGACTCCCGGGGCGAAGACGGCCACGGTCTCGCCGCTCGGAAGGGGTTGCGTCGCGGCGCGCTCGAAGTTCCGTTCGATCGCGCGGGAAGCAATCTTCGCCGGATCGGCGTCCAACTCCTCGGCACCCAGGATGACCTCTTCCACCGAGACGACATCGCGACCCGAGACGGACCGCCACAGTTCGAGGCGCGCCCGGGAACCCGTTCGCCGGTCTTGGACGACCTTTCGGTCGGCACGACAGACAGCGACCTCTTGCGAGAAACCGACCCACGAGGCTCGCAGCCGGACGGACGGGGCCTGCCGAACGGCCGCCAGGGCGAGCCGTTCGAGCCAGGATCGTGCTCGCTGGGGATCCCCGGTGGGTCGCTCCCGACCGCGCCGGGGGGAGTTCAGAGGCTTGGAAATGGCATCGAGATCTCCCTGTCCGCCGAGCCGATCCACGTCTTCGATGCTCGGGGACCCCAGAAAGTAGCTCGGCCTCACTCCATCAGGCTCATCCACGGCCAGACCGCTGTGGCGGGAGCCGGTGACCCGAAATTCGCCCGGCGGAACATCAAAAACGACTCGGAGATCCTCCCGCCACTCCGCGAATAGCCGCCGCCCCCTCGGCGAGGCTCGCCCGGCCCTTTCGAACGCGGCGATCCAGTCGGACCGTTCGCCCTGAATCTCCCAGTTCATCACATCTCCAGCGAACATCGCTTGAAAGCGAAGATCGTCCAGTTTATCTTGCACTCGGTTGCGCGGTGCGAATTCTGCACGGGCGGAAGTGTCTCAGGTTCCAGCCAACTTCGAGGGGAGCGCCGGGTTCGCATGTCCAAGCGCCGAATCTTGATCATCGACTACGAACCGCGGAGCGTGCAAAAGCTCCAAGCCACGCTCGAGCAGGGTGGTTACGATGTCACCGTTGCCGGGGATGGCCTGGCCGGGATGGCGATGTTCGAGAAGATCCGTCCCGATCTCGCCTTGATCGAAGCGATGATTCCGAAGAAACACGGATTCGAAGTTTGCCAGGAGCTCAAGAAGTCGCCTCACGGTAAGAACACGCCGATCATCATCATTACAGCGGTCTACAAGGGACGGAAATACAGATCTCAGGCGATCCACAACTACGGCTGCGACGAGTACCTGGAAAAACCGATCCCCGAAGACCACCTACTCGATACCGTGCGCAGGTTCCTGCCTCCGGCGACGCCGACGGTGACCGCCGCCGAAATCGAAAGCGAAGAGGACACAGCGCCCGCGGCGATCGCCCGTCCAATCGAAACCGCCGAGGCGGAAATACTCGATCGCCTCGATCAGATCATGCCGGGGGACTCCCGCTCGAAACCGAAGGCCCAGATCCTCGGTCCCGAACAGAATTTATTGTCGTTCGATCCCGAACGAGCGAGAAAACGTTCCGCCGGATACGCGCCGACGATCGCGGTCGGTCGATCCTCGAGCGGGGGCGCCGTCTGCGCGCCGCTCACTCGCCCCGATCTCGAACCGTTCTCAGAGATGCCGCCGACGCCTGGCCCAACCGCGGTGGAGTCTCCCGAACAGGATCCCGATCCTCGCCGCCCGCTGGCGACGCCCAGCGAGGAGAGTTCGAAGGGCTCGTTTCAAGTGTGGGTCTGGCTGCTCGCGGGACTGGCCTTGATGGGCGCCGGCGCGGCCCTGATTCTCGCGATCTCCGGCTGATCCGATGCCTCGAATCACCCGCGTTTACACCCGCAGCGGCGACGACGGCTCGACCGGGCTCGGCACCGGTCGCCGCGTCGCGAAACACTCGCTCCGGGTCGAGGCCTTCGGCACTGTAGACGAGTTGAATTCGCAGATCGGACTCGCACTCGCCGGAGGGCTCGTGGCCGAGGTCGCCGGACCGCTGCGCGAGATCCAGAACGAACTATTCCACCTCGGATCCGATCTTTGCGTCACCGAAGAGGACAAGGAACGAACTCCGGTCCCACGAATCGAGCAGCGTCACGTCGATGCGCTCGAGCGCTCCATGGATCGAATGAGCGAGGATCTCGGTCCGCTGGAGAACTTCATCCTACCCGGTGGGACCGAAGGTGCGTCCCGCTTGCATGTCGCGCGAACGATTTGCCGCCGCGCCGAGCGCCTAGCGGTCGCCCTCGCCGAACGCGAGCGGGTCGGAGAACTCGTCGTCCCCTATCTCAACCGGCTATCCGACACACTTTTCGTGATGGCCCGCTTCCAGAATCATGGTTGCGGAGAACCGGACGTGTTGTGGGATAGCCGGCGCTGATCAGTCGCCGGAACGGTTCGATTCCGCAGAGACCGGCGACGACGCGGGCATCATGAATTTCAGGCTTGCCACGACCGTTTCCCGCAGTTGGGCACGCTCGACGACCCGGTCGATCATGCCGTGCTCGAGCAGGAACTCGCTGCGCTGGAAACCGTCGGGCAGCGTTTGACGGATCGTCTGCTCGATCACTCGCGGTCCGGCGAAGCCGATCAACGCACGCGGCTCGGCGAAGATCAGGTCGCCGAGCATGGCAAACGACGCCGTGACCCCGCCGGTCGTCGGGTCGGTCAGGATCGACAAGTAAGGCAGACCGGCCTCATCCAAGCGCGCCAATGCGGCGGCGATCTTCGCCATCTGCATCAGCGACAGAGTTCCCTCTTGCATCCTGGCCCCGCCCGAACAAGAGATGACGATCAGCGCTCGGCGCTCGGCGATGGCAGCCTCGGCAGACCGTGTGACTTTCTCACCGACGACACTGCCCATCGACCCGCCCATGAAGCTGTAGTCCATGACGCCCAAGACCACCGGGTACTCTTGGATCGTTCCGCGGCAAGAGACGAACGCATCGAGCACGCCGGTGCGCTTCTGGTAGTCGACTAGGCGCTTGGCGTAAGGCTTGGTGTCCTTGAATTCGAGCGCGTCGACCGGCGCGATGTCGGTGTCGAACTCTTCGTAGCGGCCGTCATCGAGCAGCAGTTCGATCCGCTCGCGGGCGCTGATGCGGAAGTGGTAGTTGCATTTTGGGCAAACGTTGGAGTTGGCCGCAACCTCTTTTTTGTAGACGATCTCTTTGCAGGCCTCACACTTGACCCACAACCCTTCGGGCATGCGGACACGCCGCTCGGCTGGCGCCTGCTTGGGGGTCTTTTCCTTGCGAAACCAGGCCATGGATTGGGTCGTGCCCTCGCTGGCCCACACTAGCCCGCGAAAATGACCGGGTCAAGGCCGAGCCTGGGTCGCTCGCTCACAGTACGCGAGGGCGTTCCCCGACTCGCCAATCGGCCGCAGCCGTGCGATCAGCGTCGGCGGCAACCGCGCGGCGTCCCGGCGCGGGATCACGAGGCAGGGGAGATCCGCTGCGTCCAATCTCGTCGCCAACGCGTCGGCTTCGACCCATTCCGGAACTCGATCGAGATAGTAAACGAGACTGGGTAACTCATTGTCGACAGAGAGAACCGCGGGTGCGGATCGAAGTTCGGGCGCCGCAGCGACGATCTCCGCCAGACTGCGCTCACGGCTATAGCCAGGGAGAAACCAGAAGATTGCGGACGCGATCAGCGCCCCACCCGCGCCGGCCGCAACCGCGTGGACGACTCCCGGTCGGCGGAGCAAGGCGGCCGCGCCGGCGACGATCGCGCAAGCCGCCTGAATCACGGCCCCCGCAATCACGGCATCGCGGGCGCCCGGCTCTTTCAGCATGCCTTGGGCCAGGCCGAGCACGGCCGCGGTGGCTCCTAGCGTGGCCACCGTCCATTGCGAGCTCGCGGTTCGTCGATGCGGCGCGGCAAGCTCCTTGCCGATCGACCAGGTGACGACGATCGCGGCGAGCGGCGCCAGCGGCAGCAAGTAGTTGGCGAGCTTGTTGCGACCGAGCGAAAAGAAAACGAGGCCCGCGAGAAGTGCTGCGCCCGCGTACAAGGCGACCCGTGCGCCCGGATCGCGTCGCGAGCGCCACGCCCGGACGAGACCGACTCCAAGCGCCGTGGCCCAGGGGAGGAAACCGACGACCACGACACCGACATAGAACCAGGCGGCCTTCGAATGGGTCGTGCCGACGACGTAGGCGTCGATCGCCTCATGACGCACGACCGCCACGGCCGAATCCAGCCCGATGCGCCCGACGAACGCGACAAGCCACGGCAGTAGCACCGCGCCCAGAGCCGCCAGGACCCGGAGGACCGCGCCGACCGCCGGGACCAACTCTGCGCCGGTGGCGGTGCGCCCAGCGAGAAGCATCAGCAGCGGTAGCGCGACGCCGACCGGGCCCTTCACCAGAAACGCCAGTCCGAGCAACGCACCGAGCGCGAAGTCCCGTTGACGCCCGGGATGTCCCACGAGATCGAGCGCGACCACGGCAAACACGTGCAGAGTGAGCAAGGCATCGAGCGTCCCGATTCGTCCGAGAGTGATGACGAGCGGCATGGATCCCATCACGACCACCGCCCAGACCGGTGCGAGGCCGCCGAATCGACGACGGACGACATGCGCCACGAGCGCGATCGTGGACATTACCGCCAGAATCGACGGTACCCGCGCCGCCCACTCGCGCGGGCCGAATAGGCCGAACAGAGACGCCTGCAGCCAGTGCAGGAGAGGCGGCTTGACCAGTCGCGGGCGCCCCGCGTAGTAGGGAACGATGGGGTCACCGGACCTCAGCATTTCGACCGACGTCCGCGCGAATCGCGGCTCGTCCGGATCGAGAAGCGGAGTCGACGCCGCGCCGATCGAGAGCAGCAACGCCACTGCAAGCCACAAGGCAATGAAGAGCCGTCGTTCGTGACGCATGGCGATCAAGTTCCGCGCGGCCGCTATCATATAGGGCGCGCGGCGGAATCGGCACGCATGGACGGTGTCATGGACGGAATCGCGTGGCTTTACGGGCTGCAGTCGATCGGCGTCAAGCTCGGACTCGACGGTATTCGACGGTTGCTGGCCGTGCTGGGCGGTCCAGACTCGGATTACCCCTCGGTGCTCGTCGGCGGTACGAACGGAAAGGGCTCCGTCGCGGCGATGCTCGACGCGATGCTGCTGGCGGCCGGCGCTCGTTGCGGGCTCTACACCTCCCCGCATCTGATCCATCCCGCGGAACGGATCCGGATCGCGGGCCGACAGATCGATCCCGCAGAGTTCGATCGACGACTCGTCGCGATGCGGGTGTGCATCGACGGCGCCCTGTCCAGCGGGGCCCTCGAAGCCCAGCCCTCATTCTTCGAGGTTCTCACGGCGATCGCGCTCGACACATTCCGCGATCATCGGGTGGAGGTCGCCGTACTCGAGGTTGGGCTGGGCGGGAGGCTGGATGCGACGAACGCAGTCGATGCCTGCCTGTCCATCGTGGTCGGTGTCGATCTGGACCACAGCTCCATTCTCGGAGACACGATTCGCCGCATCGCGGCGGAGAAGGCTGGGATCGTCAAACCGGGCCGCCCTCTCGTTTCCGGTGCGCTGCGACAGGGGGCCATCGACGTGTTGCGAGACGCGGCCCGAGCCGGCGGGGCGCCGTGGATCGACGCGCGCGTGGCCGTTCGCTTCTTGGAGGAGGGACCGGACGGTTTGACCTTCGAGACGGCAACCGCACTGCACGAGCGGTTGGTGCTGTCCCTAGCCGGCAGGCATCAGATCGACAACGCCCGGGTGGCCGTTGCGGCGCTCGAGGCCTTGAGCGCCACGCTCGGGATCGCGGCATCGAGCGCGGTGATTCGAGAAGGACTGAAAACCACGCGCTGGCCGGGGCGGTTGCAGTGGATCTCCGGCGAGCCCGAGATCCTGCTCGACGGTGCGCACAACGTGGCCGGCATGGAAGCGCTGGCCGCCTACGTCCGCGGGATCGATCGACCCGCGCCGGTCGCGGTGTTCGGTGCCATGCAGGACAAGGACATCGAAGGCCTGCTCGATCGATTGGCGCCCCATGTGGCCTCGATCGTCTTCACCCGCCCCGAGATCCACCGCGCGGAGGCCCCCGAAGAGCTCGCGCGGCGCGCTGGTGATCGGGTCGGGCTGGTTGAAGTCGTCCACTCCGTCCCCGCCGCACTCGACCGGGCCAGAACGCTCGCTGGAGCTCAACGCTACGTCCTCGTCACCGGTTCGCTTTACTTGGTCGGAGAGGCTTTGGCGACGCTCAGCGGTAGCCCTTCGCCTGGTCGCGTCGCGCTCTGACGGAATGGGTGCCTGTCCCCATTTAATTCTCTACAATTCGGGAATGATCAAGGTCGACGTGCCGGAACTGCGTTTCGAGTTGGCGGCGGCGGACGAGCGGCTCGATTGGGACCGGGTGTTCGGCGCGGGAGGGCCGGTCGAGATCGAGATCGGAATCGGCAAGGGTCGATTCTTGCTGGCTGCGGCGCGGGCGCGTCCGGAGATCCGCCACTTCGGAATCGAGTGGGCCAACAAGTACCTGCGGATCGCGGAGCTTCGGGCGCACCGTGACGGACTCGACAACGTCCGTTTCGTCAGGGCCGACGCCCGTGCGGTGGTCGCGGCGATTCCGGACGGCTCGGTGTCGGCCTACTACGTTTTCTATCCCGATCCCTGGCCCAAATTGCGACACCAGAAACGACGATTTCTCGGGACGCAAAATGTGTCCGAGCTCGCACGCACACTCGTGACCGCCGGACTGCTCCACGTCGCCACCGATCACGCCGACTACTGGCAAGCGATTCAGTCAGTGCTCGAACCTCACCCGAAATTCGAACGGCTGTCTGAGTTTGGTGGCGATCAATTCCCACTGCCGACTGACCAACCGCTGACAAACTTCGAGGCCAAGTACCGCGATCAGGGACGGAATCGATTCCGTGCGAGTTGGCGACGGAACGACACCACGGAGATTCGGCCGAACCCGTAAGTCGACCTCGGGCGCAGATGGCGCGAGTTGCCCTGGACGAGGCGGCTTAGCCGCCCATCGCCCTGTCGGGCGTCGATGAACGAGGCGTCCGCGTGAGGCGATCTCGAATCCGCCGGCCCTCCGCGGCAACCGCGGTGCGACCGAGAGCTTCGTGGACGCGAACGTGGAAATCCCAAGCCGCCGGCGACTCGGGATCGAGCGCCACGGCGGCCAGCGCTCGGGCGGCGGCCGCCTCTAGGTCACCGGAAGCCGCAAGTGTCATGCCCCAGTTCAGTTGCGAGACCGCGTTCCACGGCTCGAGCTGAGCGGCACGGGAATAGAACTCGAGCGCCCGCGCGGCGTCGCCGAGCGTCGCTCGCACGCGGCCAGCCTCGGCGAGGGCCATCGGCAAGTCTGGGTTCCTGTCCAGCATCGACTGAAATACGGCGAGCGCCTCGGTCGATCGCCCGCTCGCCGCGAATGCCTGGCCCAGCGCGAACGCCTTGTCAGGATCGAGCGGCTCGAGTGCAGCCGCGCGCTCCAACTCAGCGATTGCTTCGGCAGTCCGCTGCTGGGCCAGTAACAGCTTCCCGAGGAAGAATCGCAGGTCGGCCGTGTCGAATCCAGCAGCGATCGCTGCCCGAAACTCTTGCTCCGCCGTGGCGCGCAGGCCTACCCGCGCGGAAGCGGGGGCGTCGAGCGCCTTGAGCGACACCGCGCGCGCATGGTAGAAGCGTTGTTCTCCGAGGGGTAGTGTTGCCAGCGTTTCCGGATCGATTGGCTCCATGGTGAAGTCGCGTCGCGGCCCTCTCTCACCGCCGTCGAGTTGCCGCCGGATCCAGTGGTCGGTGAACTCGCTGAATCGCTGATCGTCAGGCTCGCCGCGGCGCATGTGACAGTCGACACAATCGTCCGCCGGCTGCGTGGTCGCGCGATGGGCATCACTACCTGCACACGTGTCGACGTCGTGACAGCCGAGACAGGCCTGGCGGAACCGCTCACCAGCCAGCTCGGGATCGTAGACCGATCGATGTGGGTCGTGGCAGGTCAGGCATTCGAGCTTGCCCTCGCTCTCGGTGAAACAGCGGCTGAGCATCATCCGATCGGCCTGGGCCGAGAGTCCGAAATCATGGAGCTTCTCCTGATAACGGAAGGGAGCCCAGATTTCGGAGGCGCGCTGGCCCGGTCGGAACATTTCGGGCCGCCGACCCTGCCGAATCACCCTCTCGGTCGCGCCGGCCTCGCCGAGATGGCACTGGAAGCAGACCTCGCGGCGCGCCTCGAGCGGTAGGCGTCGCGGATTGACGATCGTCGGATCGGGCTCGTCTTGCGGGATCTCGCCGCCGTGGGCCCAGCGTTCGACGTGTCGCTCCCCCGGGCCGTGACAGCGCTCGCAATCGATGCCGTGCGGGAACGGCTCTTGGTAACGATTTCGTTCACCTGCGACCTGCTCCATCCGCGCGTTGTGGCAGAAAACGCAGCTCGCGGAGATTTCGCGGGAGAAATGGTCGTTCTTGTGTTGGTAGCCGGGGCAGAATTCCCAGCGCTCCTCCATCGGGTACCAACAGATCGGTGCTTGAAACAGCTTGCCTGAGATTTCCACCACATAGGTCCGGCCGTGATTGTTCGAGCCGACGACGTAACGCAACTCGTGTTCGTCGATCGCGATCTCCGCGCCCCGCGAATCGATCAAGAACTGTCGCTGATAGAAACGGTCGCCACGTCGTTCCATGCGGTAGCGCAGCCCGGTCGCCGCGACCTCGATCACGTTGTCGTGTTCGAAATCCTCGATCATGCGTTCGGGGCTCACCGGATAGAAAGAACGCCCCATTCCGGTTTCCACATGGCTCCGGTAGATCTCGATATGACAGATCCGGCAGGCCTCGCGCCCGACGTAGCGCACGGCGGGATCTTGGATTGCGGAGATCGCCCCCGGGGCCGTCGCTGGCGCACTCGCCCCCTCGCACCCCACACCTCCAATCGTGGCCGCCACGGCCACGATCATCGACCATCGGTGCACGTCCGTCCTCACGTCGCCATCGCCCTCACTCCCCGAGCCTACCGCAAATCGGGGGCAGGCACCGAATTTACGACGATACCGTGTCGATGGTCGCGGCACGATGCTGGATCCGGTTTTTGCTAAACTGCCCAATTCGTTCACTCGACACGTTTCCCTCCGGAGGATTTCGCCAATGCGTTTAGAGAAGGCCTTCATCCCGTTCGGCGCCTACTGGAGCACGCCGTTCTGCAAGTGGCAGGGGAGCCTGGCGACCACGTCTTCGATCTCGGTTGCCGCGCAGGCCGCAAGGAAAGCGCTCGCCGATCGCAAGATTCCGGCGACGCAGATCGACTCCCTGCTGCTCGGCATGACGGTGCTCCAAAAACACGGGCTCTACGGCGGCCCCTGGCTCGCCGCCCAGATCGGAGCGGAGGCGATCACCGGGCCGATCCTCTCCCAGGCCTGCGCAACCGGCGCGCGAACGGTTGCGGCCGCGGCGGCCGAGGTCGAGATCACCGGCGATCGGACGGTCCTGGCCATCACGACCGACCGCTGCAGCAACGGACCCCACGTCTACTTCCCGAACCCGAAGGGTCCTGGCGGAACCGGTGACGAGGAGGACGTCGTTCTGGACAGTTTTGGCCACGATCCGTGGGCCGGTAACTCGATGCTGCAGACCGCTGAAAACGTCGCCGCCGAAGAAAGATTCTCCCGCGAAGAGCAAGACGATCTAACGATGCTACGCCACTCGCAGTATCAGGCGGCACTGGAAAACGATGCGGCGTTCCACAAGCGCTTCATGCTTTGGCCATTCGAACTGCTCGACGAACGGGGACGCAAGGTCGTCGCTACGATCACCGGCGACGAGGGTGTCTTCCCGACGACACGTGACGGGTTGGCCGCGTTGAGGCCGGTCGTCCCGAACGGCACGGTGACCTTCGGAAGCCAGACCCACCCCGCCGATGGTACCTGCGGCATGATTGTCACGGATCGAGAGCGTGCCCGGGAGCTCTCACGCGAGTCGGGGGTCGAAATCCGACTACTCGGTTACGGCCAGGCCCGGACGAAAAAGGGGTTCATGGCCAAGGCCACCGCGCCGGCGGCCCGTTCCGCCCTTGCCGCGTCCGGTGTGCAGATCACCGACTTGCAGGCGATCAAGACCCACAATCCATTCGCGGTCAACGACCTCTACCTGGCCCGCGAGTTGGGGATCGAGCTCGAGAGCTTCAACCGGTTCGGTTCGTCACTGATCTTCGGCCACCCCCAGGGGCCCACCGGAATGCGCCTGATCATCGAGCTCATCGAGGAACTCGCTATGCGCGGTGGTGGACACGGTTTGTTCGTCGGCTGCGCCGCGGGCGACACCGCGGCCGCGATCGTGGTCCGCGTCGGCGGCTAACAAACCCGTCAGCCGGCTTACAGTGCGGAAACCCGGCAGGCGCGGAGGCCCCGGAAACAGGGGAAATCGCTCTTCCGACGCTGGCCGGCGCCTTGCTTGGAACGCTGGCAATGGACGCCCCCCGCCTGCGCTCGCCGGGACCGCCTCGGCTGGCCGTCGCGCTGTTCGGATTCGCGACCGCGATCGTTTCGCCGATCTCCGCGGGCTCCGGGAGTCTGCGTCCCGATCGCGATGCTCCGGCCGTACTCGTGCGCCCCGCGACGATCGAAGCGCCCGGCTCGATCCGCCTGGAAGCTCGTGTGGAGGACGCAAGCGACATCGCGAGCGTCACCGCCTGGGCTCGTGGCGAGCACGAAGGCGACTTCCGCCCGGTGCCGCTGTCTCTTGATGGATCGACCGACACATGGACCGTTTCACTGAAGCAAACGTCGAGGTTCGGCAGCCGCCTGTCCTATTTCATCGAAGCCACCGACGCACTTGGCAATGGACCGCGGCGGGCCGGGAGTCTCGCGAACCCCTACACGATCAAGCTTCCGTCGAGCCCGTCGGCGACGACGGATGAGGCGGTGACGTCTACCGGCTCGTGGAGCCCTTGGTGGGCGGGCACAGGCTCCGCAGTCGGCCTCCTGGTGCTGATCTGGCTGATCGCCCACATGGTTCGGGCCCACCGCCGCGCCGCACGTGAAGAGCTCGCATTCTGGCACCGATTGCTCGATACGATCGCGAACGCGCGCGGGGCCACCGCGCAGCAAGTGGTCCAGGAGATTTGCGCCAGACCCCAACCGCATCCGAAGCGTGGCCTGGTACTGTTCGAGCGACGTGAGGTCCTGAGCTGGCTCGATCGATTCCGAGAAGAAATCGCCCGCGCCGAGGAGGCGCGCATCGACTCGCTGGTCGGCGCCGACTGGGGTAACCCCGCTGCTTCCGACGTGCCGAGATCGCTGACCGATGCGGAGCGCGTCGCCGACGATCGATTCTGGTTCTCGCTCCTTGAGCCATTGACCCAGCTCCCACCGCAACAACGATCGGACGCGCTGGAGCGGCTCCGAGCCTTTCCCCAGTCTCATCCGATTCTCGGACTGCACTTTTTCGAAGCGGAGGTCTTCGCGTCGCGCATCGCATGGATCGACCGGATGAGCGAGGAGGATCTGCTTCGGCGCCGCCTCGGCGCCGGAATGGCGGGCAAGGACTCGCGAACGCCGGCGTCACCCTTCGTCGGACGAGCGGCCGGCGTGACGATGATCGAGATGCTCATCGTGCTTGCCTTGCTGGCGATCGGCATGGTCGTTGTCGGCTCACGTCTCGGCGCGTTCGAACGTCCGCTGCTCACGGCATCCCAGGAGATCGACGCCGTGATTCGCGAGACCCGCGCGCGTGCGATGTCTACAACCTCCGCGCTGCGTATCCGGCCGATCAACGACTCGTCCTTGGCCGTCGAACGCGCGCTGGCTTGCGGCTCGGCGACCTGGACCGAAGAGCCCCGTCTGGCAATCGACCTCCCCCGGGACGTGACATTCACGGCGACCGACTGGGAGATCTGCTACTCGAGTCGCGGCCTGACCGCAACGAATACCCGTGTCACCTTGACGCATCCAGTCCAGGGGTCGCGCGAGGTCGAGGTGCTGCTGGGTGGCAGCGCGAGGTGGACTCCGTGAGTGCGCGCAGCGAGAGTGGCTCGACCCTGGTGGAGACGATCGTGGCCTTGTTCCTGCTCGGCCTGGCCTTGACCGGGATCCTCCCCGCCTTTTCGACGATCCTGCAAACCAACACGCGCTGCGAGACCCGATCGAACGCGGTCGCCGCGGCACAGCAGGTCTTAGACGCGCTGCGAATCGAGGACCCCGAATCGCTACCCATGTCCGGTGCGTCGGCGCCGCAGCTCCTGACGGTGGGCGGCGATGAGTACGAAGTGATCACGCGCTTCTGTGTCGACGCCGCCCTGTGCAGCCCGACGAGGCGGCAGATCGTCGTCGAAGTTCAACGCTCGGGAAGCAAGGTGTTCGATGTCGAAACGGTTTTTGCCCAGCTCCGCTGAAGGATTTTCCCTCATCGAGGTGCTGGTATCGATGAGCGTCATGCTGGCGATCACCGCGGCGACATTGTCGCTGGCGGTGTCGAGTCGCGGAATTTACGAAGCGGACGAGGCGCGAACCCAACTCAATCAGAAGCTCAGATCGGCTCTCGACATCATCGCCACCGATTTGCGTCAGGCGGGAGAGCGACTTCCCGGAGACTTTCCGGCGATCGAGATTGTCGACGGCGGCGCTGGGGTTCCCGATCGCATCGTCGTCCGACGCGCACTGCTCGAAACGGTGCTCCCGCTGTGCGTCGATCACATCGGCCCTGGCGCCGAAATTTTCGTTGCGACCGCCGTGACGCCTCCGCCAGGCTGCACGCCAATCACCGACGGCGACGGTGACGGCTTCCCCGACAACATGGGCGATTGGCGCGCCCAGCGACTCGCCGGCGGCGGAACTCTGCGCGCCTACATCTACGACCCGGTCACGCGAAACGGAGAATTCCTCGACTACTCCGATGAAGACGCGGGGGCATACTCGATCCATCGCGGAGACGCGATCCCCTGGGCACACGACTACAGGGTCGTCAACCTCTCCCGGGTCTACATTCTCGAGGAGCGCAGCTATGCCTTGAGCGGGACAACGCTCCAGCTCGTGATCGACGGCACGCCGACGATATTTGACGTCGTCGACTCGATCAACGACATGCAGGCCGTCGTCAACCTGCAGGACGGCTCGACTCAAGATTCTTTCGGAACCGCTGATCTCTGGGCCGAGCTTGCCTCGATCGAGGTGTCGTTGGTGGGTGTCGGCCAACACCGCGATGCCCAACTGGTGCGGGAACTCTCAACCGCGGTGTTCCCCAGAAACGTTCTCTCGCAATGAAGGAGTCGACCATGTTCGACAGACGCCGGGAAGCGGGGTTTGCGCTGACGACGGCGTTGATGCTCATTGCCTTGCTGATGGTCCTGCTCACGGCCTACTCGCTGGTGGGTCGCGTCGAGCTGTCGACAACCCGCGCGACCATGGACATGACGCGCGGGTTCTTCGCCGCCGAAGCCGGGCTCAACCTTCGCGCGGACGAACTGCACCAGATCTTTGTCGGTTACAACGTCCCGGACGGCGAGACGCCGCCCGTTTCTCCCGGAGTTCTGCCCTGCTCGGACGTCGACCAAGGCGCCGGCGACTTCGAGTGCCGCGCCCATGAGTTCCAACGACGAGATGTCCGGACGCTCGTGGTCGACGACCCGACGAACCCGACGAACATCGTCGTTCCGCGTGGCGAGCAATTCCAGAACCTTACCGCGATCGAATATAGCTATGGTGTTCGTGCCGCGACGGTCGGCCGCTACGATGCCCCGGAGGCGTTGGTCGAGATGCGGATGCACAGCCGTTTGATACCGATGTTTCAGTTCGCGGTGTTCTACAACAAGGACCTCGAAATCCTGCCCGGACCCAATATGTCGCTCAACGGGGCGGTTCATACCAACGGCGATCTGTATCTCGATTCGGGATTCACTTTGACCATCAACGGGCAGATCACGTCGGCCGGCGATCTATTCCATGGCCGCAAGGAGAACAACGGCTGCACCGGGACCGCGCGGGCCTACGACCCGGCGGCTCCGCGGAATCTGCCGACTTGTGCGGGCCGCGTCGAGGTCACGGATCCCTCTCCATGGAACGGCATGATCCAGACCGACGTCGACCCTGTGACGGTTCCGTCCCCGGACACCTTCGCCCCAACTCCTGGCGCGATCTACTGGGACAAGGCCGATCTGCGGCTTGTCTTGAACGTGAACGTGGCACCACCGGCCGTCCAAGTCCGCAACGTCGACGGATCGACGGACGCCGCGCGGTCAACCACGTTGGCCACGTGCTTCGACTCCGGAAATCGAGTCGCGCGTCGGGTCGGCAATTTCTACAACAATCGCGAGGCCACACTGATCCAACTTCTCGACGTCAACGCTCGTGGTCTTCTGAACTGCGTTCATTCGAATTCACTGCTCGAACTCGGACGAGGCATCGACGACACCACCGAGGGCGGGCTGGTGCTCTACCTCACGGTCGAGGGCCCGGCGTCCGGAGGCCAGAACAACTACGGCGTGCGCGTACGTAACGGCGCCGCGCTGGCCTCGACGGTGGCAGGAGCTCCCGCGATTCGCGGATTGACGGTGGTCAGCGACCAGGCGGTTTACATTCGCGGCGACTACAATTCGACGAACAAGAAGCCAGCATCGTTCCTGGGCGACTCGATCAACGTGCTCTCGAACGCTTGGAGCGACGCCACGAGCACGCAGCCGCTGACCAATCGGGTCGCGACCGTGACCACAATCAACGCGGCATTCCTCGGCGGCACCGATGTCACGGGCGGAGCCGAGGGTACGGCCGGCCGAGACGCGGGCGAGTATAACGGCGGACTCGAAAACTACCCGAGATTCCACGAGGATTGGGCGTCGAGAAACTTCAACTACAACGGATCGTTCGTCAGCCTCGGGGTCCCGCAGCACGCGGACGGTCCATGGATCTACGGTGGTCCGTATTACACTGCACCGACGCGCAACTGGGCCTACGACACGGACTTCAACGATCCGGCGAACTTGCCGCCGCTGAGCCCGCGCTTCGTCTACATCCGGCAGGATCTGTTCGCGCGCGCTTGGGAGCTGTGACCCGAGAGTAGAGCGACGATCAACCGATCGCGCGCGTCCAGCTGAAACGATCTTCGCGCTGACCGCGTTGGATCCCGGCGAGTTCTTCGAGTAACCGGTGCTGGACTTCGGTCGACTCGAATCGGCGCGACTGGTCGCGCCACGAGAGCTCCTCGACATTGCGGACGGTGTAGGCGGTCCCCGAGCAGAACAGCTCCTCGGCGTCCGCCAGCGTCTCTTCGATCGCCAGGGGGCGCTCTTCGACCGTCAGACCGAAGAGCTCGCGGGCCAAGCGAATCACGGAATCCCGCGTGATCCCGGGCAGGATCTGGTCGTCGAGGGGCGGTGTGACGAGAACCCCGCTTCGCAGGCGGGCGAACACGTTCGAACCGCTCGTTTCCGTGAGGTAACGACGGTGCTGGGCATCCAGGTAGAGCACGTCGTCGAAGCCCTGCTGCTTCCAGCGTTGTGCCAGGAGTAGGCCACCCGCGTAGTTTCCGACGGCCTTGGCCGCACCGGTCCCGCCCGCCGCACACCGTCCCTGCTCGAGGACGCGCAAGCGCAGACCCCGCGGCGCATCGTCCGAGCCAGGCGCGAAGTAGCCGCCGACCGGGCAACCGAACATCACCACTCGAAACGAGGTTGCCGGGCGAATCCCAAGCTGCGGTCCGCAGCCGAGCTGCATCGGCCGAATATAGAACGAGCCTTTGCCGTGCGGGGGCAAGAACCGAATGTTGCGGCGCACCAAGGCCGCGACCGCCTCGCAGAACTGATCTTCAGGAAACGGCGGCATCACCAAGCGATCCGCCGAATGCTGCATCCGCCGGGCGTTGTCCCGATCGCGAAACAGCAACACCCGTCCGTCCGGGGCGCGGTGGGCCTTGAGGCCCTCGAACACGCCGATCCCGTAACCGAACACCCCCGCCGCGGGTGAGATCGGAATATCCCCGAACGGAAGGAATCGTCCCGCGTCCCACAGCGGGTCTTGGCCCGCCTCTCCCGACGCGCAGTAAACCTCGTCGGTCTCGGAGAACGCGAAGGTGAGTTGATCCCAGTCTGGCAACGGCCGCACCGGTGGGCTCGCAGCTGATTTCACGGTGGATTCCGGCCCGTGTCCCGTCGTCGTCGAGTCCGGTTGCGTTCTCATGCTCACCCCGTGATTCAGCCGAATTTCGCCCCGACCCGGTCTGGCCGCCCCGATGCTAACCCGAACCCCGACTCGGCGCACCCCGGCCCGGAAGGCGTCGCCGGCCAGGGGGCTTGCCGAGTTGAAAAGGCGCCGGACGCGGAAGCGTCCGGCGCTAGCAGTCGCGGGGAGCCGTTTACGGACAGGCTGCCGTGGACAGCGTACGGACAGGAACGCCGCCGGGGCTCGTCTGGGTCCCCGACCCATCGATCGCGGTCACGATGTAGGCGAACATTCCGCCGACGGGAGGATTCGATGTATCGCCGCCGAATGTCCAGGTCGTGCCGGTCGTCGTGTGGATGCACTCGAAAAGCTCGCCGACGTTGAAGACGCCATCGGACACGTCGGCCCGCCAGACGCGGTAGGTCGGAAACGGGATCATCGTCGAGAACGAGAGATTTTCCCAGGACCAATCGCCGTCGGCGTCGAGCAGTAGAGAATCGCCGGCTCCCGTTCCGGAGACTTCGAGCTCACCGGTCGGCGGAACGATCTTGTACACTGAACCACCCTCGTCAGTGATGTAGAGTTCGCCTTGGGCATCCTGACCGAAACTCGTCAGATCGACGGCGAGCCCCGAACTGATTGAGCCCCAAGACTGTGGGTTCGTCACCACTCCGCCGGAGACCTGGAAGCTCAGTACGGTGCCGACACAGTAGTCGCCATAGAAGTATTTTCCGCGGATGCTGGGCATGCGGCAGCCTCGATAGACGTAGCCGCCCGTCAGCGAGCAGTTGCCGCCGCTATGCGCGTAATCCCAAACCGGCAGCGTCGTACCGTTCGGCACGGGATCCCCTGTCGGTGCGGGATCACTGCAAGCCGGGCTGCAACCCGCAGGAGAACTCGTCGCCCCGCATCCGGCGCCGCTGTTGTAACAGTGGCGTCCCTCGAACAGTTTCCACCCGTAGTTCTCGCCACCGGTACTCGACGAAGAAACCCAGTTGATCTCTTCGAAGCAATTCTGCCCGACATCGCCAATGTAGAAGTCACCGGTCAGCGCGTCGTGGGAGTTGCGCCAAGGGTTGCGAACTCCGTAGGCCCAGATCTCGTCGCAGTTACCGGATGCGCCGTCGTCCAAGGGGTTCGTGAACGGGACCGTATAGGGGCCGGGGTCGAGTCCACAGTCTGGATTGCGGCCCGAAGCCCCGTCCGGATCGATGCGCAAGATCTTACCCAGAAGCGTGGTCAAGCTCTGCCCGTTCCCGCATCCCGGTCCCGGATCTCCGCTGCCGCCGCCGTCACCCATCCCGATATAGAGATAGCCGTCCGGGCCGAAAGCGATCCAGCCACCGTTGTGGTTCGCAAGCGGCTGATCGACGCGCAGCAGGATTTTCTCACTCGTCGGATCGCCAAGAGTATTCGGCGTCCCGTCGAGCGTCCTGAATTGCGCGATGATGGTGTCACCGTCCGGCGTCCGCGTGTAGTTGACGTAGAACTTGCCGTTCGTCGCGAAGTCCGGGTCGAAGGCCAAGCCCAGCAGACCGCGTTCTCCGCCGAATATGATTCGCGAAGCAATATCGAGAAACAGCGTATTGACGGCCGGGTTCGTCGATCCACGCGCGATGAATCGAATTTGGCCGGATTGCGAGAGAATGAAGACCCGGTTCGTATCCCCCGGCGGTGCTGCGACGAAGACCGGGGCCGTGACGCCCGTTGCGACCGTGATCCGGGCCAAGCTCGTGTTGGCGGTTTCAGAAACACCGTCGCACGGGTCCGGCACCCCGGCGATCGCAGTCCACGAAAGAGCCGCGGCAATTCCCAACGCAAACAGGGCCTGGACAAAGCGGTGACAAGACATGAGCACTTCCCCCAAATAACGGTTTTAGACCCGCAGACTCCCGGGTCGGTCTATCACCAGTTCGAGTTTGGGGCAAACGGGCAGCGATTCGGACGCACGCGCGGCTACGGACAGACCGAGGAAGTGTTCACGACCCGCGGCGTGCCGTCGGAAGCGTACCCCGGGCGCGATTCTTCACCGGACGCCAATCGGGCCGTGATCAGATAGTAATAGACCTGGTCGGCAGACGGATCGTCCGGGTCCCCTCCGGCCCAGATCGGCACGGTCGACTGATGAACACAATTGAACGTTCCGGCGGGTCCGCTCTCGGATCGGTAGACGCGATAGCTGGTGATCGGATGGCTCGAGGTCGCCGCGAGGTCTTCCCAGCTCCAGTCGCCGCCCCCGCCCGCCGCGAGTAGCGGTGATGCGTTGGCACCCGACACCTCGCTGATCGAGAGGTTCGGCACGATTTTGAAGATCTCGCCGGCCCGATCGACGATGTAGACTTCCCCGCGCGCGTCCTCGCCGAACGAAGTGATCTGGGAGATCCCGATTGCGCCCGCGCCGTCCGGGTCGAGGTCGGCGGTGCGCGTCAGCAACGTTGAGAAGCCGCAGTTGGCATCGGTGCGGAAGCTACTGATCACGGCCGAGAGATGGTCCGCGGCAAAATAAGTGCCGTGGAGGTCGGACATCCGGCAGCCGCGGTAGACGTAGCCACCGGTGATCGACCGACCCGGTCCGGGGTAATCCCAGATCGGCGACTCGGCGGACCCGCTGCAAGTGGACGCGCAACCGCTAGCGGTCGAGCACGCCGTGCCCTCGTAAACCCTCCACCCGTAATTCTCGCCGCCGACGCTGACGGCCTTCGTGCAGTTCACCTCTTCCCGCGCACCCTGACCCACGTCGGCGATGTAGAGCGCGCCGGTGATCCGGTCGAAGACGACCCGCCACGGATTGCGTAGGCCGTAGGCCCAGATCTCGTTCAGTCCCACTGTCGGGCCGTCGAAGGGATTGCCGGTCGTGGTGTAGGGCAGGCTGTCCACGTTCAACCGCAGCAACTTGCCAAGCAGCGTGCTCGTGTTCTGACCGTTGCCGTTCGGATCGCACGCGCTACCCCCATCGCCGGTGCCGACGTAGAGGTGGCCGTCGACGGGACCGAAGACCAAGGCACCACCGTTGTGGTTGGTGAAGCTCGCGTGCGGAATCGTCAGGACCACCTGGCGACTCGTGGAGTCCGCCAGGTCGGGATTCCCGCCGCTTCTCGTGTAGCGCGCGACGACATTATTCGAGCCGGTCGTGTCGGTGTGATAGACGAAGAACCAACCGTTCGTGTCGTAGTCCGGGTGGAAGGCGAGGCCGAGAAGGCCCTCTTCGTTACCGCCGCCGTCGCCCGGGGAGCGGGTCAGGCCGTTGATGTCCAGGAAGGGGGTCGCGACCAACGCGTTGTTCTTGAAGATCCGGATCGTTCCGTCTTGCTGGAGGATGAATAGCCGCGCCGTGTCGTCCGGCGGCGAGCCGACCCACAACGGTCGTAACAGGCCGCTCGAGATGATCCGGACCGTGGTCAACTGCCCGTTGAAATCCGAGATCGCCGGCCCGTCGAAGCTCGACACGTCCGAGATCCCGGTGCAATCGGGTGCCTGAGCCGTCGCCGGAATGGCTGCTAGCAGGCCCAAGGAAAATAAAAAGACAACGGCACACCGCAACGGTCGAACCATGGCATCGGCCCCCTGGATAGTAAATATCGGGGAAAGTGTACGCGGAGCACGCGGCACCGACAACCGCGTTTGAGCGGTTCGCTACGAAAACCCACGAATACAACCAAGATCGTCGCGTCAGGATCGAGAAAGCGGCTCGGATTCGTCGTCCGGGACCGCCGTTGAGATCAGCACCTTCAACGAATCGCCCGCCTCGGCGACCAACCGGAACCCTTCGCTGATCTCGTTCAGCGGCAATCGGTGGGTCACGAGAGCGGCGACGTCGATGCGGCCGAGGGCGATCATCTCCAAGGCCGTCCACATCTCCGCCGGGGGCCCGGCATACGAATGGACGATCCGGATCCCGCGCTTCCACAGATCATTGGCTTGGAATGCAAGGGTTTGTCCGGGCGCCAGGGGTGCGAAGAGCAGCACGGTTCCCCCCCGATCGACCAGGCGCAAGCTCTGTTCGGCGGCCTCGATCGCCCCGGTGCAGACGATCACTCGATCGACGAGGCGTCCGTCGTTCGCGGCCAGGACACGTTCTCCAAGGTCGCTTCCGGCCTGCAGTGCGACGTCGGCGCCGAGCCGTCGGGCCGCGGCGAGACGGGACTCGCGTAGATCGGTGGCCAGAATTCGCCCGGCCCCGGCCGCTCGGGCCAGTTGCACGTGCAACAGACCCGCAACCCCGCTCCCCAGAACGAGCACGCTGTCGCCGGGAAGCAGTCCGGCCAAGCGCTGGCCGCGGAGCGTGCAGGCGAGCGGCTCGACGAATGTCGCCGCTTCGTAACTGACACGATCGGGCAGCCGGAAAGTTCCGCGATCGACGTGAATCGACGAGAGGCGCAGGTACTCGGCAAATCCCCCTGGATCGAACGCGGTCGTGTGCAAGGTCTCGCAGACGCTGTGCCGATCGCTCAGACAGTAACGGCAACGGTTGCACGGAACGTGGTGCGTCGCGACCACCCGATCTCCGGGCTGGAAGCGAGTGACACCGGTACCGACTTCGATGATCGCCCCGGCGACCTCATGGCCGAGCACGAGCGGCGCGCGTGGGCATCGATACCATTCGAGCACATCCGAGCCGCAGATCCCGCTGGCATGAACGCGGACGAGAGCTTCGCCCGCGCCGATCTTCGGCCGGTCGCGATCCTCGATGCGGACGTCGTTATTTCGGTAGTAGACCGCGACCTGCACCGGCGCGCTCTTTTTCCGATCGATAGATCGACAGGGCCTGTTCGGCGGTCGCCCCGTCGTGGACGACGGCTCGAACGGCGCAGATCATGCCCACCGGGCAATCGGATTGGAAGATGTTGCGACCCATGTCCACGCCGGCTGCCCCATCGCGGACCGCGTCATGCGCGAGGCGGATTGCGTCGGCCTCTTCGATCTTCGTTCCACCCGCTATGATGACCGGACAAGGCGTCGCCCGCACGACTTCTTCGAAGCCTTCACAGTAATAGGTCTTGACCATGTGCGCGCCCAATTCCGCGGCGATCCTGCAGGCGAGGCCGAGGTACCGGGCATCGCGCGTCATCTCGCGACCCACCGCGGTCACGGCGAGCACCGGCACCCCGTAGCGCTCACCATCGTCGATCAGCCGGGCCAGATTCAACAGCGATTCGCGCTCGCCATCGGCACCGACGAAGATCGACAGGGTGATCGCGCTCGCATTGAGGCGCAGCGCGTCTTCCATCGCGACGGTCCGTCCTTCGTGGGAGAGCTCACGCAGGATGCTCGTCCCCCCGGAAACTCGCAGAACGATCGGCACTTCGGCGGTCGCCGGAACGGCGCGGCGCAGCGTTCCGCGGGTCAACATCAACGAATCGGCGTGCGGCAAAAGGGGTTCGATCGTCCGCGCCGGCTCTTCGAGTCCTGCGGTCGGTCCGAGAAAGTAACCGTGATCGATAGCCAGCATTACGGTCCGCCCGTTCGCCGGGCGAAAGATGCGGGCCATGCGGTTGGCCAAGCCCCAGTCCATCGCGCTCATACCGGCCCAGTTTAGTGCATAGTTCAGCCAGGCGGTCGAGCGCCTCCGTTGGCAGGCGTCCCGGCCCGCGACGCAGCGAGCGCGCGCGACAACATTTCGACCGCGCCCGCTGCCGGCTTGTAACCCATCCCCCGCGCAATCTGCATCTCGTCCCAGGCTTGGCCCGCATCGCCGCGGTAGTGCAGGGCGAGCGCGAGGTTATAGCGAGCCTCTGCAAGGTCAGGCTGAAGGCGCAACGCATCGCGAAAGCGCGCGATCGCGCCGTCCCAATCGCTCGAGTGCGCGAGCACGGTTCCCCATTCGTACTGCGACGCCGCATCGTCGGGCCAGCCCCGTGCCGCGGATGCAATCCAGGTCCGGGCCTCAGGAATTTGGCCCTCGGCGAACAGCGCCAGACCGAGGTTCCTCATCGCCTGCACGTAGCCGGGATCGATCGCCAGCGCCCGGCGGTAGTGCGGGATCGCCTCGGACCGCCGACCCGATCCGTCGAGGACGGCGCCGAGATTGTTGTGCGCGACCGCCGACTCCTCGTGAATCTCGAGCGCCAGCGCGTAGTGTTCGATCGCTCCCGGCAGGTCGTCAGCCGCCGATCGCGCCAACCCGAGATTGATATGCGCGACGTAGTTGCCTTCGGTCACAGCGAGCGCGTGCTCGAACAGCATCACCGAGTCGGACCAGACCTGCGCCTGACGGTGCGCGC
>JANNRU010000168.1:0-5790 GCA_031401755.1 Acidobacteriota bacterium
TGCTCGATCGGGTTCTGAGTCGCCAGCACCAGAAAGGGTGAGGGCAGAGGGTAGGTCGTGTCCCCGATCGTGACCTGATGCTCTTGCATCGATTCGAGCAGCGCTGACTGAACCTTGGCCGGGGCCCGGTTGACCTCGTCGGCAAGGACGAAGTTCGCGAATATCGGCCCTTTGCGCGGGGAGAATGTCCCCTCGCGCGGGTTGTAGATCAACGTTCCGGTCAAGTCCGCGGGAAGGAGATCGGGCGTGAATTGAATCCGCTGGAACGACCCGCGCACGGCGGCGGCCAGCGTACCTGCGGCCAGCGTCTTGGCCAGACCGGGAACCCCTTCGAGCAGCAGATGCCCGCCGGTGAGCAGCCCGATCATCATGCGGTCGAGCAGGTATCGCTGCCCGACGATCACCTTTCGCACCTCGCCGAGCAACTGCTCGACGACCGCCGCTTCGCGCTGGACCCACTCCTGAACCGACTGAACGTCGCCGTGTTGCATCCGACCCCTCCCCTAGCCCGCCACCGGCCCGCGACCGCTCGCAGGGTCACAGGCGCCGTCGGGATCTCGTTACCTGCCGCAAATAAAGATTTTCGATTCTAGGAATGGCCCATCGGGCTGTCAAACGGGCTCGGCGGGCGCGACGATTGCTCGGACCTATATTCGCCCCAGCCACGTCGGCGGCCGCGAGACCCGCGTTCCCTCCAGACTCGGCGGCTTGAGGGCCATGCAGACCAAGCTGGGAGCGTCCTTCCTGGTGGTTTCACTGATCTTCGTGCTCATCGGGATCGGAGTCCCCCACCTGGATCTCGCGGTTTGGCCATCGACTCTTGTCTCCGCGGGACTCTATGTCACGGTTGGTTTGCTCGCGTCGTGGTGGCTGGCGCGGCGCTTCTCGACCCGCCTCCTGCGCCTCGCCGCCGCCGCCGACGAGATTCGCGCCGGCGATTTGACCCGGCCGATCGAAGTCGAGGTCGAAGACGACGAGTCGGGCGTCGTGGCCCGTGCGATGGTCACGATGCGTCACGGGCTCGTGGAGATCATCGCCGAAGTTCGCCAGACGGCAGATCGGATCGGCGAATCGGCTCGTTCGCTCACGGAGGTCTCCGCTCAAATCACCGCGGCCACCACCGAGATCGCCCGAACCTCGCAGGAAATTGCCGCCGACGCCGACCTCCAGGCCCGGCGAGTGAACCAGACTTCGGGAACGACACGCGAACTGGCCGAGACCGTCGAACGGGTCGCGTCACGCGCGGAAGGCGTCCATCGAGCATCGACCGACGCCTCCGTACGCGCCGTCGGGGGCGCCGACGACGCTCGAAAAGCGGCGCTCGCGATCGGTCCACTTGCAGCCCGGGCAGCCTCGGCAGCCGCAGCAGTCGAGGGTTTCAGGCATCGCGCAACCGAGATCGCCGCAATCACCGCGGAGATCGGGACGGTCTCGCAACAGACTCACCTCCTGGCAATCAACGCCGCGATCGAGGCGGCGCGGGCGGGAGAGGAAGGGCGCGGCTTTTCTCTCGTCGCTCAGGAAGTCGGCCGACTGTCGGACGATGTCCGAGGTCTGAGCCGTCGCGTTGCGTCGATCAGCGAGGAGATCCTGCGCGGCACCGAGCGCGTTTCCGAGGAGATTCGCGGAAGCGCCGCGCTCGCCGAGGAGCTTCGAAAACTGGTCGATCGGGCCGCGGAATCCTTCGACGGCATCGTCGCCGCCGTGCAACTAACCCACGATCAGGCCGGCGAGATCTCGCAACTCGCGCAAACCCAGCGCAACGCGGCAGGATCCGTCGCGCGCTCGCTCGAAGAGATCTCCCAGATCGCCGAGCGAAACGCCCGCGGCACCGGCGAGGCTCGGTCGGCGACCGGTGCGCAGAGTCGCTCGGTGGAGGATCTCGGCCAGTCAGTCGGGGCGCTCGCGCGGGCCGCCGATCAGTTGCGAAGTCGCATCTCGCTGTTCAGGGTTCCCTGAAGCATGTCGGCGGCAGCGGACGACTCCGGACGGGTGATCTGCTTTCACTGGAATTCGTCGAGTTGGGGGCTGCCCCTCGGCGCCGTGGACGGTGTCTGGGCCGCTAGCCCCACCCGATCTTTGCGCGGCGCGCCGCCGGAGATCGTCGGACTGGCGGCGCTTTCCGGACGAATTGTCGCCGTGATCGACCTTGGGCGGATCCTGGGCGTCGAGGCTGAACCGAAAAGCAACTGCTTGGTGCGCCTTGCCCCGCCCCTCGAGAGTTATGCGCTACGCGTTCCCGTCGACGTCGAGCTGACCAGTCTTCGCCATGGCGTCAGGGCCGCGTCGATCGAGACCGGCGAACTCGACGACCGCCCCCCCGTGACCCTGCTGGATCCGGCGGTGCTGCGGTCGAAAATCCTCGCGCTAGGCGCGGCATCGCCGTGATGGACGCGGCTCGATTCCGCAGCTTGTTCGTGGACGAGTCCCGTGAGCACTTGGCCGCGGCCCAGACGATCCTTCGGGGTTTCGACGCCGGAATCGTCGAGTCCGACGCGACGCGAGAGTTGCTGCGCCACGCTCATTCCCTGAAGGGCATGGCCGCGACGATGGGTTTCATAACGATGGCGGAGTTGGCACATGCGATCGAAGATCGTTTCGCGGCCCTCTCCCCCTCCTCCTCCCCCGCGGGGCCAAAGGGTCTGGAGTTGGTGCGCGTCGCGATCGATTCGCTCTCGCGGATGCTAGACCGGATCGAAGCTGGCGCCTCCCCGGAAGACCCAGCGTCCGGAGTGCTCGCCGGCTCCTTGCGAGCCCACCGAACGATGGCTTCGTGGCAGCTCGATCTGGAACTGACCCAGCTAGCGGCCAGCGCGCAAGTGCGGGTCGTTCACGAACTGGTCCTGAGATTGGCAAGTTTGGGAAGAGTGATCCACGCCAGCGCGCGTGCGACCAGCAGCGGCGCGGGGCGGAAGGCGAGCGTGCGCCTGCTGCTGGCGAGCCCGGTCGAGGCCGAGCGCATCGACGCGCTCCTTGCCGAACAGGCGGGGCTTGCGAGTTGGCGTCGTCAGCCGGAATCGCCGCGGACCTCGCCCCCCGCTCACCGCACGCGCGCGGCAGGTTGGGTTCGTGTCCGCGCCGAGCAACTCGACCACTTGCAGGATCGTGTGCGCGTCCTAGTCGCCGAGTGCGCTCGACTCCGCGTCGCCGACTCTTCGGTGCACGGCTTGGCCCGCGTCGTCGCTGAAGTACGACACGGGGTCCGCGATCTCGATCTCCTACCGTTCGATCACGTGCGATTTCGCCTCGAGCGCGGCGTCGCTGAGCTCTCCCGGCGTCTGGAGCGTCCTGCACGACTGGAGATCGAGAATCCAGAGACTGTTCTGGAACGCGAGATCCTGGACGCGATCACCGAACCGCTGTTGCACGCAGTTCGAAACGCGGTCGATCACGGGATCGAGCCCGCGACCGAACGCGCCGCGCGCGGTAAACCTCCCGAGGGCCGGATTCGGGTTCGCGTTTGTCGGAATTCGCGGCAGCTGACGATCGAGATTGCCGATGACGGACGCGGGCTAGACCCCGTTCAGCTGCGCCGTGTCGCGGTCGAGCGCGGATGGCTCACCTCCGCGGAGGCCATGCGGCTCGGCGACTGCGAAACGCTTCAACTCGTCACTCGACCCGGATTCTCGACCGCCGACCGGTTGTCGCTGAGTTCCGGACGCGGGATGGGGCTGGACATCGTCGTCGAGAGCCTGGCCAAGCTCGGTGGCACGGTCCGGATCGAGTCGCTGCCCGGGGAGGGCGCGACGGTTCTACTCGAAGTACCCGCGAGTCGGTTGAGGGTCCCGGCGCTTCGAGTGCGGGATGCAGGTGAGTGTTACCTGTTACCTCTTGCCGCCATCTTGCGCGTGGAAGGCCCGATCGTCGACGATTCCGAAGAGTCGGCCTGGCGGTGCGTCTCCCTCAGCAAGACCGAGATTCACTCGAACGAGGCCAACGTTCGCCGACCGCGGGTTCTCGCACGGGGCGCTGACGGCCCGATCGCGATCAGCGTGGACGAGATTGTCGGCGTCATCGACCCGGTGATCGATCCCCTCGCCCCACCGCTCTCCCGCGTCGCGCCGTTCTCGGGTGCGTCGCTGCTCGAAGATGGCACGATCGCGCTGGTGGTCGAGCCCGCCCAACTCTGATTCGCGCCATTCGCCATCGGCGCTATCCTCAGCGGCGGGCGGTGGGTCGTCGAGCGGATCGATTCCATCGCGCAAGGACGCCTGCATGCCCGACACGCGCTCGCGCCCTCCGCGAGGACAACACTTCCTTAAAGACCGGCGAGCTATCGACTCGATCGTCGATGCCCTGGAACTCGAGCCGGATCAGCCTGTCATCGAGATCGGTCCGGGTCGTGGTGCGTTGACCGCTCCGCTGATCGAGCGCGTGGGACGGATCGCTGCTGTCGAAATCGACAGCCGACTCGCCGACGGGCTGCGCAGCCGTTTCCCTGACGAATCTCTGGCGCTGGTCGTGGGCGACGCTCTGCGGACGAATTTCCCGGAACTCGCGATCCGGCTGGTCGGCCGGGCGACCCCGGTGGTGATAGCGGGAAACCTGCCTTACGGCATCTCCAAGCCTTTCGCATTGAAAGTGGTACGCGAGCGTTCCGCGATCGAGCGTGCGGTATTGATGTTCCAAACCGAAGTTGCCGAGCGACTGACGGCGAGGCCAGGACAGAAAGCCTACGGGCCGCTCGGAATCCTCGCCGGTCGCTACTACCGTATCGAGCGGCTCTTCGATCTGCCGCCGCGAGCGTTCAGTCCACCTCCCCGGGTCCGTTCGACCGTCACCCGCTGGACCCACCATCCCGGCGTCGTCGACTCTGCGGACGCGTTCGCTCGGCTGATGGCCTGCCTTGAAACCTGCTTTCGGCGCCGCCGACAGACCCTGCGCAACAACCTGCGGGTCCGCTTCGCGCAAGCCGAGACCGTCGCGCGCCTGGTCGACGCGGGGCTGGACGGCGGCACGCGGGCCGAAGCGCTCGCGCCGGAGGCGTTCGTGCGCCTGGCCCGAGACTGGCCTCTGGTATGATCCCGCTGGACCCGCTGCGCAGATCCCAGACGTGACCCGCACTCTCGAAATTATCCCGCTCGGTGGCCTTGGCGAGTTCGGCATGAACTCGATGGTCTATCGCTCAGGCGATGATTCGATCATCGTCGACGCCGGAATGATGTTCCCCGGAGTCGAGCATTTCGGGATCGAAGTGGTGATTCCAGACCTCTCCTTCCTCGATGAATGCAAGCGTATCCACGGAGTGATCGTGACTCACGGTCACGAGGATCACATCGGGGCACTCCCCTATCTCCTCGCACGTCACGACCTCCCGATCCACGGAACACCACACACCCTGGCGCTCGTCCGTCACCGCTTGCGCGAACACGCGCTCGAAGGGGTCGAGCTCGTGCCGCTCCCGGAGAGTGGCTTGCTCGAGCTGGGGCCATTCAAGATCGAAGCGCTGGCGGTCGCACACTCCATACCGCAGGCCCGTCTTCTGGTCATTCACTCCCCTGCCGGTGTTGTCGTGCACACCGCCGACTTCAAGCTCGATCCAGACCCTCCCGACGGGGTTCGCCTGGATCTGGCGCGGATCGCACAGCTTGGGCGGGATGGCGTACGAGTCCTGCTGTCGGATAGCACGAATGCGGATCAACCAGGAACCACTCCCGGCGAGCGCTCGGTCGCCGCGGGTCTTGAAACACTGATCGCGCGCGCCGAAGGTCGCGTGCTGGACACCAGCTTTTCCAGCCACATCACGCGCCTACGTACGCTGGCCCAGATCGCTCGCCGTCATGGCCGCCG
>JANNRU010000169.1:0-1878 GCA_031401755.1 Acidobacteriota bacterium
GATCTATTTCACGTTCCCGGCGGCGACGACCTTGAACGCGGGCGCCTACGCGGTCGTGTGCAGGGACCCCGTGACCTGCGCCATTGGCGGCGCGCTCGATAGCCCGAACATCACCGCCTTCCCCGGCACGACCGGCGAGTGGATCAAGCTGCGCGACGCCACGACGGCGTTGGTGGACGAGATGGCCTACGGCTCTGGCGACACGACGGGCAAGCCCACGTCCTGGTGCGTTGACAACAATCCCGCCGCCAACGCCACCGTCGGCAATTCCGTGCAACGCAAGCCAACGGGCGGCGACAGCGACGTGTGCACGAACTGGATCAGCAACACGGCACCGACGCCTGCTGGCCCAACGCTCTGATCAGCGCATTTGCCGCGGCGGCAGGCGAGCTGAACGGCGCTCGGTTGCCGCCGCTGGCGCTGATCAACGTTTCGGGCGTTCGACGCCGTTTGCGTACTCGATCGAGGTGAGGATCTTTCCAGTCTTGGGGTCGTAGGTCGTCCAGATGCCGTGCTTCAGCTCGTTCCGGTACTCGCCCTCTTCGATCAGCTTTCCCTCTTCGCTCCACTTGCTCCACACGCCGCGCATGCCGTTCGCGCCGTATTCGCCGGAACTGGCCTTCTTGCCGTTCGCGTGGAACCACGTCCAGAATCCGCGTCGATAGCCTTCCTGGTAGCTGCCCTGCTCGCGCAGCGTTCCGGCGCTGTCCCACGACGACCAGGATCCGTGCAGCGAATCCCGATGGTAGGTGCCCAGCTTCTGCACGGTGTTCGTCACCGTGTAGATGTTCACGAACGGACCCTCCTTCTCGCCGTTGGGCTTCGCGCAATATTTCGTCACCTCGGTTCCTTCCGCGAACCTTCGGAGCTCCGTTCCCCCGGCGCAGTCGGGATCCGGAATGGACGGCTTCGTCGGCTCCGGCTTCGGGCCGGCGAGCACGAGGACCGCGACGGCAAACGAAGCAAAGCTCATCGAACCACCCCCACGTCTCCAGTGTAGCGCCGGTCCTGGGCCAGCAGAAGCTACCGGGAATCGGGGGGAGTAGAATGAGGGGATGCAGCAGAGACCCGCACGCCTGCTCGTGCTCCTGCTCCTGTGCGGATGCACGGAGTCGTCGCTCGACCTCGAGTGGAACGACGGCGCCTTCATTCCGCTCCCGCGCCCTCCTGGGCCAACGGCGGTTCCGACAACGACGCCCTTCGTGCCCGGCGCGCTGCCCGCAGACAAGGGCGACGGACACAACGGCCTGCTCAGCGTCACGACGGGAACGACGAACATCAACACGTGCCTCGCCGTGCTATCGGCCGCGGACGTGACGGTCACCGTGAGCGACGCCATCCCGCTCACGGTGCTCGCCGGAGATCGGGTCCTGCTCTGGCAGGTCCAGGACACGTTCGCGATCATCGGAGACGGAAGCGACGTCACCGCGCCGGGTGGCGCCGGGTTGTTCGAGCTTGCGCGGATCGCCAGCGTCGGTGCGTCGACGCTCACTCTCGTCGCGCCCCTCGAGAACGGCTACACATCGTCGGTCCTTCGTCGCGCGCAAGTTTGCACCGTGCCCGAATACTCGCTCGCCACGATCGCCAACTCCGCGACGGTCGCCGGAGCGCCCTGGGACGGCGCTCGCGGAGGGGTGGTCGCGCTGTTCGTCAGCGGTGCGCTCTTGGTCGACGGCGGACTGACGGCAAGCACGCTCGGATTTCGCGGCGGACTGGAGAGCGGCGGCGGCGGGCAGGACCAGACGGCGCTGGAAACGAACACGGGCAACGGCTCCGGAAAGGGCGAGGGTCTCGATCCGTCGAGCTTCAGCAAGAACGGACGCGGCAACTACGCGAACGGGGCCGGCGGTGGCAATACGCGCAACGCCGGCGGTGGCG
>JANNRU010000170.1:0-2525 GCA_031401755.1 Acidobacteriota bacterium
TTGACGCGCTGCGCCTCGCCGCCCGACAGCGTCGTCGCCGGCTGGCCCAGCCGCACGTAGTCGAGCCCGACGTCGTGCAGCGTCTGCAGGCGGCGCCGCAGCTTCGGGATCTTCGCGAAGAACTCGAGCGCCTCCTCGACCGGCATCTCGAGCACGTCGGCGATCGACTTGCCCTTGTAGTGAATCTCGAGGGTCTCGCGGTTGTAGCGGCGGCCCCCGCAGGTATCGCACGTGACGTAGACGTCGGGCAGGAAGTGCATCTCGATCTTCAACAACCCATCACCTTCGCAGGCCTCGCAACGCCCACCACGGACGTTAAACGAGAACCGGCCGGGTTTGTAACCGCGCGCCCGCGACTCGGGAACGAGCGAGAACAACTCGCGGACGGGGGTGAACAAGCCGACGTAGGTCGCGGGATTCGAGCGCGGAGTGCGGCCAATCGGCGCCTGATCGATGTTGATCGCTTTGTCGAGATGCTCGAGCCCTTCGATCGATTTGTGCGCACCGGGCTCGTCCTCGGCGCCGTAGAGCCGTCGAGCAAGAACTCGATGGAGGATTCCCTTGACCAGCGTGCTCTTCCCTGATCCCGAGACTCCGGTGACGCAAACCAAGACCCCTAGCGGGAAGTGGATATCTAGATTCTTCAAGTTGTTCTCGCGTGCCCCGAGCACCGACAGGCGCTTGCCGTTGCCGGGTCGCCGTCGCGACGGGGTCTCGATGCGCAGTCGCCCGGACATGTAGGCCCCCGTCAGCGACGCGGGATGGCGCTCGATCTGGGCCGGGGGACCCTCGGCCACGACCTCCCCCCCCAACTCTCCCGCGCCCGGACCGAGATCGACGACCCAATCCGCCGCGCGAATCGTCTCCTCGTCGTGCTCGACCACGATCACCGTATTGTCCAGATCGCGGAGTGCGACGAGGGTATCGATCAACCGCCGATTGTCGCGTTGATGCAGTCCGATCGACGGCTCATCGAGGATGTAGAGCACGCCGGTCAAGCGCGAGCCGATCTGCGTGGCCAAGCGGATGCGTTGGCCCTCACCGCCCGATAACGTGGCCGCACCGCGGTCGAGCGCCAAGTAACCCAACCCGACGTTGTCCAGAAAGCTCAGCCGTTCCTGAATCTCCTTCAGGATTGGTGCAGCGACCGCACGTTCTCGCGCATTCAGATCGAGCGACTGGTAGAAACGTCGAGCATCGGCGACGGTCAGCGCGGTATGCCAGGCGATGCTCTGATCGCCGACCCGCACGGCGAGCGTCTGCGGTTGTAACCTCGCGCCACGGCAAGCGCCGCACGGACGCGTGGCCATCAATTTTTCAAGCTCCGCGCGGCGCGACTCGGAATCGGTCTCGCGGTAGCGACGGTCGAGGACGGCGAGGATCCCCTGCCAGCGCTTGCGATACTCGTAGGACATCTTCTGGCCTTGCCAGCGGAAGTCGAACTCCCGCTCGCCGGAACCCTCCCAGAGAATCTTTCGAAAGCGGGGCGGCAACTTTTCGTAGGGCAGTTCCGGATCCACCCGATAGGCCGGAAACAGGCCCGACTCCAGCACCTGGTACCAACCCGAATCACCCCAAGCCAGCGCGCCGTCGCGCAACGTCTTGCCCGGATCGCGGATCAATCGCTCCGGCGAGAAACTCTTCTTGACGCCGAGGCCGCCGCAGTCCTGACAGGCGCCGTATGGTGAGTTGAACGAAAACATCCGCGGCGCGAGCTCGGGTACGGACACGCCGCAGTCCTTGCAAGCCAGATGTTGCGAGAAGAGCAGGTCGTCGCTGCCCTGTACGGCGATGACGACGAGCCCCGCCGCAGCGCCGAGCGCCGTTTCGACCGAGTCGGTCAACCGTCCCCGGATATCGGACCCGATCACGAGTCGATCGACGACGATCTCAATCGTGTGTTTCTTCTGCTTATCGAGCGCGATTTCCTGCCCCAGTTCGTGCAACTCCCCGTCGACTCGCGCGCGAACGAATCCCTGACGCGCGGCTTCGGCCAGTTCCTTCTTGTAGTGGCCTTTCCTACCGCGCACGGTTGGGGCCAGGATCTGAACTCGGGTTCCCACGGGCAGGGTCAGAACCGAATCGACGATCTGCTGCACCGACTGAGCGGCGATCGGTTTGCCGCAGAGGTGACAGTGCGGCCGGCCGGCGCGCGCGAAGAGCACTCGCAAGTAGTCGTAGATCTCGGTCACAGTGCCGACGGTCGAACGCGGGTTGCGTTGGGTCGTTTTCTGCTCGATCGAGATCGCCGGCGACAGGCCTTCAATCGATTCGACGTCGGGCTTCTCCATTTGATCGAGAAACTGCCGCGCGTAGGCCGACAGTGATTCGACGTAGCGACGTTGACCTTCGGCGTAAAGCGTATCGAAAGCCAGGGAGGATTTCCCCGAACCGGAAACGCCGGTGATGACGATCAGCCGGTTCCGCGGCAGAACCTGGTTGATTCGCTTGAGGTTGTGCTCAGCGGGACCTTGAATGACTATTTCCGTGTTGGGCATGGCCGCATTGTGGGCCATGGTCGGGGT
>JANNRU010000171.1:0-22126 GCA_031401755.1 Acidobacteriota bacterium
GCTGGCCGACGGTGGCCGCGGCACGTTGGTACAACGTCTACCGCGGAAATCTGACGTTTGGCGACAGCGATAGCGATGGTCTACCCGACGGCGGCTACGGGGCCTGCGTCAGCCAGACGGATCCGAATATTTTCGATACGACGTTCACCGACTCGACCGTGCCCGACCCCGACGCGGGTTTCGTGTACACCGTCGGTTACACCGATACCGACTTCGGCGAGCAAGGCGGGATCGGAGTCACGAGCGCGGGCCGGCAGCGTCCGTCACCGATCGTCTGTCCCTGACCCCGATCGTGCAGCGGGCTCGCGACCGACGATTTTCGGGCGCGTGAATGCGTAGTGGGTCGTTCGGGGAACTCGAGCGAAACCGGAGCGGCTGTTACCGATCGGCGTTTGCGGTCAATTCGCCGACGAGTTCGGCGCGAAGTGTCTCCAGGCTCCGTAGCCGCGGAACCAGCCTTTCGCGAATGAATCGCCGGTTCATCCGATGCGCCACGAAAAACGCCCCCGGCACGGCGACGAGAACCGCCGTGAGCATCAGATTCTGGCCCGACATCGAGGCTACCAGGGCGACGAACAATCCAGAGCCCACGAACAACGACAACAACGAGGTCCAGAGAAACGACCGGATCATCGAAATCTGGGATTCGACGAGGTTGATCGCTCGATCGAGTTCTCCGGAGACCGTGGTCGGAAAGCTCGCCGCTCGACGTGAAAAACGCATTCTGGCCCCCAGGATCGCGGCAGGGAAACGCAGAATCAACAGTGCCGACAGAAAGAACCACCAAGGCGACGCCGCCCAGGCCTCTGGATCCAGCACCCGGATCAACAGACCGCGGTCCCCCCGAATCGCCAACGCTGCGCCCTCCAGCGCCACGTAAGCCGCGGCGGCCAACCCGACACCGATCTCACGCGCGGTCCACCAGGAAACACAGCGATCGGCATTCAGTGTCTTGCTTCGGATTGCCGCGTCGAGCGTCGTCCGATCAACCGCGTAGGATGCGGCGGGATCGTGTTCATCCCAGGCGGATTTCAATTCATCGAAGGACATCGTTAAACCTCGTCCACGGAGCGTGCGAGTCGTTGTTTCAGTCGGTGGACCCGCACGCCGACGTTGCTCTCAGACAAACCGAGCAAGCTCGCGATCGCCATGTGGCTGTATCCGTCGAGCAGCAGCAAAGCCAGCGAGCGGTCGACTTCCGGAAGTGTGCGGAGCTTGGCGTAGAGCCACTCGACACGGGCGTCGGACTCGCCCCGGCTCGGACTCGCCACGCATCCCAGGACCTCGATCGATTCGGTCCGATCGCGATGTTTGCGCTCGACCCGGGACCAGGCCATCGCCGTGTAGAGGGCGACGCGATAGATCCAGGTCGTCGCCGCAGATTCGCGCCGGTAACCCGGGATCGATCGCCAGAGTTCCGTGACGATTTCTTGGAACAGGTCGTCCTGGTCCGTTAGATCGCTTGCATGCGCGCGCACGATCTTGAACAGCAGCCCGCGATGTTCGCCAAGCCACTCTCGGAACAACTGCTGCTGCGGCCCATCCGTCACTCGATTCGCTATCCCATGGGGGGGCCGGACCTGGATCTCCGGGCGCGATCGATGAGGACCCCGAGGACCGCACCCGCGAGGGCACCGAGCCCGACCCACAGCCCGCGCGGCGGGTAGCGGCCCGCGTCCAGTGCGATCCCCAGCCCGGCGCCGTAGATCATTCCGAGCGTGCCGAGCGGTTCCCGGGCACATCGATCGCGCCAACGGCCGGGTCGTTGGAGCGTCGGGACCGCGAACGCTCCGGTGGTAGTACTGTCAGGATTCCTGGGCATCGAGTTCATCTCCCACGAGACCGATTCGATTCGACCGGCTCATCCACACTAGTGCGAGCGTGAGTGAATTCCTTACATACCTGGAAAAATTTTCGGTCCGGCGGTTCTATCGGCGCCGGAACGGCACAGGATCCTAGCCTTCGCCGCAGGGGGCCTTTCGCCTGGCCCACGCAAGAACTCCTTGTCCTGGGCCATCCGTCGGTGTAACAGTTCTAATTAGTGAACTTTAACGAGGGTGGCCCGAAGGAGGCGTTATGAGCCGCGTTTTCGCAAGTTTCACCGGCCTGCTCCTCTTGGTTGGATCCACGCTCGGTTTCGCCGCGCCGCGCGACTTGACGTTTGCCGAACGGGTCGCCGCGCAGCGGGCGATCGAACGGGTCCAATTCCCTCATCGAGTCGATACCCAGCGGCCGTTCGACGAAGTCCTGCCTCCCGGAGTCCTCGAAGGTAAGGTTCGCCGCTACCTCCAGGAGTCCTTCGCGCTCGAGCAGGTCTGGAACCGGCCGATCACGCCGGCGATGCTCGAAGCGGAGCTGCGCCGGATCGTCTCGAACACGAAGTTCCCCGATCGCCTGGCCGAGATCTTCGCCGCGCTCGACCGGGATCCGGTCTTGATCCAGGAGTGTTTCGTCCGCCCGGTGCTCTCGCGTCGCCTCGCCGGCGAGGCCTTCGAACGAGACGTCACGATCCATGCTGCGGCGCGTGACACAGCCGAGAGACTCGTCTCCGATCTCGTCGAGGGCAGGCTTGACCCTGCCGCGCCGCACGCAGAACGCCAGGTCATCGAGCTGCTGGCGGAGAGCCGCGTCGAGTCGGCACTACCGCGATTGATCGAAGCAGCAGACGCGTTCGTGATCGAAGCACGCTTTGCCGATTTCGACGGCGCACCTCGGATGGCGCGCTACCGCATCCCGAAGCGCACGGTGTCGGACTGGTTGGCCGAGCGCAACGTGGTAGCGGGCGAATTTACCGTGGCGACGGTCGCCGATCCGGAGGTCGATGTCGCCCTGGGTTCCCCTCCGTGTCCGGCGCCGGACAGTTGGGATCCCGGATCGCTCGATGACGGGCTCTACGGCCGCACGACGCATTCGCTTCACTGGACGGGCACAGAGATGCTGGTGTGGGGTGGTGAGCAAATCGATGGATCGAGCTATGGGAGCGGCGGGCTTCGTTACGACCCGATCGGAGACTCGTGGTCGAAGATGTCTACGGCGGGTGCCCCGGCGGGGAACGCTCCCCATGTCGCGGTATGGACCGGGTCGGTCCTGTTCGTCTGGACGTCGCTGAATTCGGGTGGCCGCTACGATCCTCAGACCGACAGTTGGCAATCGGTCTCGGTGACGAACGCTCCTACCGCGGAACAGCGCGCTGCAGTCTGGGCCGGGGGACGCGTGATCGTGTGGGGTTCGCCGACGAACGTCGGCCTCGGCAAGCGCTACCACCCCGCCACCGACACGTGGTCGAACCTCACGTCGGTCGGAGAACCCTCATTTCGAAGCGACCGCAGCGTCATCTCGACCGGGACGGAGATGATCGTGTGGGGCGGAAGCAGCGGTCCGACTTATTTCCAGTTCGGGAGTCGCTACAACCCGACGACCGATACGTGGACGGACACGACCCTGACGGGTGCGCCGAACCCACGCGCCAGGCATTCGGCCGTTTGGACCGGCAGCCGCATGCTCGTTTGGGGCGGTGTGAGTTGTTGCTCGCCGGGGTCGTTCCCGGTGAACACCGGAGCGAGCTACGATCCTGCTGCGAATAGCTGGTCCCCGCTACCCACGACAGGAGCGCCCTCTGCCCGAGCCGGCCATCAAGCCGCGCAGGTGGCGAACACGATGGTCGTTTGGGGCGGGGGAACCGCGACCGGGGGTCGCCTCGACGTTTTGACCGAGCAGTGGCTGGGCCCGACGAGTTCAGTCGGTGCGCCCACGGGATCGGTGAGCCAGGGACGTGCGATCTCCACAGGATCCGGGCCGGGCGCGCAGATGATCGTGTGGGGCGGGAATTCGCCATCGACAGGCCTCGCATCGGGCGGTCGCTACGATCCGGCTAGCGACATCTGGTCACCGACATCGGCCTTCGGTCAGACGCCGCGCGGCGACCCTATCAGCGTGTGGACCGGCAGTGAGGTTCTCGTTTGGGGAGGGTACTCGAGTTCGGGGACGGGCAGGACGACCGGGGACCGGTACGATCCGCTCGTCGACGCCTGGACGGCGATGTCGCCGACCGGCGCGCCGCCTAACGGCAACAACTCCTGCCGCGGAGCGTGGACCGGCGAGCAGTTGACCGTCTGGTGCGCTGGGGGCGATGCTCGATACTCGCCCTCGACCGATACGTGGGATTCGATCAGCGACAGCGGCGCACTCGGCAACGTGAAGAGCGCGACGTGGGCCGGAAGTTCGGTTTTCGTATTTGGCGGCGCCAACGGTAACACGGCACGCCTCTACGATCCTTTCCTCGACCGCTGGGTGACGACCTCCACGGTCAATCCGCCGCCGGTCTATCCGTACAATCCGATCCTCGCCTGGACCGGCAGCAAGGTGATCGTATGGCTCGAGGCCGTTGGCGCGGGCCGCTTGTACGATCCGGCGACGAACGTTTGGACGACGATCAGCGCGCCGGGTACCCCGTCGACGCGGCTGGGGAGTGCTTTCGCGTGGAGCGGCAGCGAGTTGTTCATCGTCGGCGGTCTCGCCTCGCCGATTCCCGGGTTCTTGAATGACGGGTATCGCTATGACCCGATCGGGAACAGTTGGTCCGCGATTTCGATGACGGGAGCGCCTTCGGGCGGACGCGTGGTCTGGACCGGTAAACGCTTGGTCCGTTGGGGTTCCCCAGCCAGCGGAGGCGTCTACGATCCCTCAGGCAATTCTTGGACATCGACGACCCTGATCGGCGCGCCGCCTGGAAGTGGGCCCAACCTGGTCTGGGCGGATCGATTCCTGTTCGTCTGGGGCGGTAGTTCGAATGGGAATTTATTGGGAACCGGCAGCCGATACTACATCGACAACGACGGCGACGGTTCGAGCGATTCGTGCGACAACTGCGCGCTCGTCGCCAACGCCGATCAGCTCGACGCAGACAACGACGGCGCCGGTGATGCTTGCGATCTCTGCCCGTCGGCGCCCGACGTGGACTTCGACCACGATGGTGTCCCGTCCTGCCTCGATTGTGACGACACGCACCACTTCGTTCGGCCGGACGCGCCCGAGGTCTGCGATTCCTTGAACAACGACTGCAATGCACCGGGCTGGCCCTCGACCGCGGGCACGTCGGACGCTGATGACGACGGTGACAATTGGCGAGTCTGCGTTGGGGATTGCGACGACAACGATGCGTCATCGTATCCCGGTGCGCCCGAACTTTGCGACTTGACCGACAACGATTGCGACACGCTCGTCGACGAAGATCCGGCGGGCTTGGACGCCGACACCGACACGATTGGAGATCAGTGCGACAACTGCGTCGAGCTCTTCAATCCAAGCCAGGCCGACAGCGATACCGATGGAAGCGGCGATGCCTGCGACAACTGTTCTCTCGATGCGAACGCGGCCCAGGAAGACATGGACGGCGACGGTCGAGGCGATGCGTGCGACAACTGCCTGCTCGACCGCAACCCGAGCCAGTCGGATATCGACTCGGATACCGAGGGGGACGCTTGCGATCTCGACGACGGCTCGATCGTCGTTTTCTACGACACACCTAGTTCCGTCGAGTGGCAGAACGAGACGGGCTTCACGTCCTGGAACGCCTACCGCGGTGATCTGGCGGTCTTACTTGCGAGCGGGGTCTACACGCAGGTTACGGGCTCGAATCCGCTCGCGGATCGTCGTTGCGGACTTCTCACTCCGATCGCGGACGACTCCACCGACCCCGCTGCAGGCGGCGTACAGTTCTGGCTAGTCACGGGCGTGAGCGGAGGGGTCGAGAGCGGGCTGGGGTTCGACAGTACCGGGGTGACGCGGACGAACTCGTACCCTTGTCCGTAGGCGGGCAGACCGCGGTCAACGTCCGGGGTTCAGGGCGTCGATGGCGCGGCCGTACGGCAGCCGGCGAACAGATCGAGCGCGGGGTCGTGGACGCTCGTCTGCACGTCGAGCAGGCCGAGCACCGAGTGGAATAGCCAGTCATGGGACAGCGGCTCGGCGCGGCGGCGGGACAGGCAGTCGCTGTCGATCTCGAACGCGCTCTTGATCCCGTCGGAGAGCCAGACGATCAACGGCACCCAGGTCTGATCATTCGGGGCGAACTTCTCGGGCAAACCATGCAGGTAGATCCCGTCCTCTCCGAGCGACTCGCCGTGGTCGGACATGTAGATCATGGCGGTGTTGTAGCGATCCGAGCGGGCGCTCAGGAATTCGATCACCCGGCTCAGGAAGTAGTCGGTGTAGAGGATCGTGTTGTCGTAGGCGTTGATGATCTCCTGCGCGTCGCAATCCGGAAGGTCGCCGGTCTCACAAGTGGGAACGAACACGTCGAAACGCTCCGGGTAACGCAGGTAGTACGCGGGGCCGTGGCTGCCTTGCTGGTGCAGCACGATCAGGGCATGGCCCTGGACCGAATCGAGGTACGCATCGAGCCCATCGAGCAGGTGCTCGTCGAAGGACTCGTCGCCGTTCGCACCGCCTTCGGGGAGCCACGGGCCCCGCTCGGTCTTGATGCGATCGCAGGCGCCCTTGCATCCCGTATTGTTGTCCCGCCACAGGACGTCGAGCCCGGCGTGGGCCACGACGTCGAGCAGCCCTTCGTGCCGCCGAGCCTCGCGGATCGAGAAGTGTTCGCGACCGAGGTGCGAGAACATGCACGGCAGCGAGACGGCCGTGGCGGTCCCGCAACTGCGCGCGTTCTCAAAGTTCACGATCTTTTCTTGAGCGAGAATCGGGTTCGTCTCGCGCTCGTAACCGTTCAGCGAGAAGTTCCGCGCCCGGGCGGTCTCGCCGACGACCAGGATCGCGAGCGTCGGTCTGGCCTGCGCGCCGGCTCTCGCGCCGAGGTGTGCGTCCGTGCCCAGGGGCTGGACCGTGACGGGCCCGCTGTCCTGCAGGTACTGGATCGTGCCGTAGACCAGGTTGGTCGGGGTCACGAGGTGCCGTAGCTCGTCGTGGTTGCGGAAGAACGATGCGAAGTCCGAGTAAAACACGCCCCCGGCCAAGGCGAGCGCGGCGGCGCCGAACCCGAGCGCGCCGACGCGCTTGACCCAGGCCTGGCGCCAGCGCTCGTAACGCACCGGCATGCAGCAAACCAGGATCGACGGGACGACCCCCAGGCCCAGCACCCACAGCAGCAGCCGCACGTCGATCAACTCACCGGCTTCTCCGCGATCGGTTTCGAAAAGGCTGCGCACCATCGGGACGTCGAGCATCACCCCGTAGACGTTCGTGAAGTAGGTCGCGGTCGCGGCCGAGATTAGGATCGCGACGATCGCCGGTTTCTGGACGAACTTGAAGCTGAGCGGCACGAGCAGCGCGTTGAATCCCGCGACCAGGAGTAGGAACAGGCTCGCGAGAAAGCCAACTCCGCGCAGACTGAGCGTCCACGCTCCGAGCACGTGGACCCAAAAGGGCACGTTGTAGAACAGGACCAGGACCAGGGACACGATCAAGGACAGCAACGCCGAGCTGAGCCAGGGCGGCGCGAGACCTGCGGCTACGTGCGTGCGGCCGGGGGCGGCGGCGATGGCGACGGATCGAACCTTCAAGGCAAACCCCTAAGCTCCCGGCCGAAGCGACCGTGCGTGAGAGGGGGTGCCGGCCACGAATCCTTCGCGCCTGGGTCTTTCCGAACGTGGAGCCCGCCGCGTGGCGGCCGCTCGCCGGCGGGCGAACTCGACTCGATCCTTTCGACCGCGAGCTACTTGCACCGCAACAACCCGCAGGGGCGGTTGCCGTCGGGCTCGCCTGCCAGCGGCAGCGCCACCCCTGTGGCTCAGTAGGCGTCGGGTGACTAGAGTCCACCCGGCCATGCAACCCGTCGACTCCAAGCGCTTGCGGATCGGCCTGATGATCTCCGTCGTTCTCGTCACCTCGTGCGCGGTGCACACGCCGCACGACCGCGGCTTCGTTTCCAGCGAGCTGAGCGCGCGAGCGGGCAGCGGCCTGCGCGAGCCCGGAGTGGCCGGCGAGTTCGACGTCCCGGAGGGTGTCTCGCTCGCGGACGGGCTGACCGAGAGCGAAGCGGTGGCGCTCGCGCTGTGGAACAACGCCGCATTCCAGGCCAACCTGGCGGCTCTGGGTTTTTCCCGCGCCGACCTCCTGCGCGCGGGACTGCTGCGCAACCCGGTCCTGTCGGTGCTATTCGGTCGCGGCTCCAAGCAGATGGAGATGACCTTGGCTTGGCCGATCGACGAGCTGTGGCTGCGCCCGCGACGGATCGTGGCGGCGCGGCTCGACGCCGAGCGCATCGCTCGCGGTCTCGTTCAGAGCGGCCTCGATCAGATTCGCGACACACGGATCGCGTACGCCGACGCGGTTCAAGCGCGCGACGAGGCCGCGCTCGAGGACGAGCGGGCCCTCGTTGCCGAGCGGATCGCCGCGATCGAACGGCGCCGGCTAGAGACCGGCGACAGCAGCGCACTCGAAGCCGACGTCTCGCGGATGGACGCGGTTCAGGCGGACCAATTCCGGCGCAGCGCAGCGCTGCGGTCCGAGACCGCACAGGCTCGACTCCGGGCCGCGCTCGGCCTGGCGTCGAACGACGAGACGCTAGAGCTTCAGGTCGAGCCTCTCGCCGCCGACGACCTCGGAGCGATCGAGCCAATGGTCGAGGCGGCGCTGGCCGCCCGGCCCGACCTGCGCGCCGCGGAGTCGGTGGTCGAGGCGGCCGGCCGACGGCTGGGACTCGAACGGGCCAGCATCGGACAGTGGATCGGTCTGCTCGATGCGAACAACCCCGCCTCCAGTGACCGCGAGACCGGGCCGGGGCTGCAGTGGGAGATCCCGATCTTCAATGCGAATCGCCACGGCGTCGCCCGCGCAAAGGCCGAGATCGAACAGGCTTCGTGGCGTTACGTCGGGCTGCGCCAGGAGATCGAGCGCGAAGTGCGCGAGGCAGCAGGGCGCCTGGGCGACGCGCGCGAGGCCGAGCGCGAGTGGAACGATGTGATCGTCCCGGGGCTCGACGCGCTGTCGTGCAGAACGGCCCGCGCGGTCGATGCCGGGGAACAAGCGGGTTCCGCGCTCTGGCAATCCAAGCTGCGCCTCGTCGAAGCGCGACTGGCCGCGACTGCGGCCGCGGCCGCGACACGCCGCGCCCGGGCGCAGTGGGTCCGCGCGATCGGCTGGGACCCGTCCTACCACCCGTCCGCGCCCGCAGCCGCGGAGGATCGATCACCCAGGAGCGCTGCGCTCGGCTCGACCCGGAGGTAGTGGCGATGCAACAAGAGTTCCGATCCAATCGCCGATGCGGCGCGTGGGTGCTGATCGCGACGGCCGTTGCGTCGTGGCCCGCGACGGTGCGCGGCGAGGCCCCGGCGCGCGTCGAGCTGGCGAGCCCGGGGGACCGCACTCCCTCCGTCGTGTTGACCCCGGACGCGGAGATTCGCATCGGCATCGAGACGATCGTCATCGAGAGTCGCGAGTTGCGTGGCGGGCGGACCGTCGGCGGCGAGATGATGGTGCCATCCGGCGGTGAGATAACGCTTGCGGCACCGGTCGCCGGCGTTCTCCTGCGCGACGCCGCCGGACGCTTTCCCGCGGTGGGCGACCGTGTCCATCGCGGACAAGTCCTGCTGCGCCTCCTCGCTTTGCCCGCGGATCGCGATCTCTTCACCGCGCGGCAGGAGCTGGCTCGCGCGGAAACACGCCTCACGCTGGTGCGGGCGAGGGCGAAGCGGACCGAAGAGTTGCTCCACGCCGAAGCCGGCAGCGTTCGTCAAGTCGAGGAGGCCACAGCGGAGCTCGCCGACGCCATGGCGGCCCAGGACGCCGCCTCCGCGCGCTTGCAGCTGTTTTCCGGTGAGAACCTCGACGCCGTGGCCGGCACGCTGGGTGCGCTCGAGTTGCGGGCCCCGGAGTCAGGACTCGTCCGCGCAGTTCACGTTGCGTCGGGGCAGTCGATCGCCGCCGCGACCGTGCTCGTCGAACTGGTCCGCCCGGATCCGCTGTGGGTCCGTGTCCCCGTCTACGCCGGCGACACAAAGACCTTCGACCTGTCCCGCGGCGCGCGGATTCGCACGCTTGCCGCACCGGCGAGCGCTCCCGGGCGCGAGGCCCGGCCCGTCTCCGCCCCGCCGGCTGCGGACCCGCGCGCGGCATCGATCGATCTCTTCTTCGTGGTCGCCAACGCCGACGGCGAGTTCCGCCCCGGTCAACGAGTCCACGTCACGCTGACGCGCCGCGACCGGTCGTCCGGCCTGACCGTCCCGTCCTCGGCGGTGATCTACGACGTCAACGGCGAGAGTTGGGTCTATGAACGACGCGAGTCGCGGACCTTCACGCGTCGCCCGGTCGAAATCGCCGCTGCGGAGGGTACCGACCTGTGGGTCACTCGCGGCCTGGCCCCGGGCATGACGATCGTCTCTGTCGGCGCGGCTGAGCTGTACGGCGTCGAGTTCCACGCACCCGCGGCCGGGCACGGCGGCGGACACTGAGGATGGGTTGGCTCGTCGCCACCGCGCTGCGGCTGCGCGTAGTCGTGATCATCGGCACGCTCGTGCTGCTGATCGCGGGGGCCAATCGCCTCCGTGACGCTCGATTCGACGTCTTTCCGGAATTCGCTCCCCCGCTCGTCGAGATCCAGACCGAGGCCCCGGGCCTCTCGCCGGCGCAGGTGGAGCTCCTGGTCACGGTGCCGATCGAGAATGCGCTCAACGGAGTGCCGTGGCGCACGACGCTGCGCTCGAAGTCGGTGGCCGGGCTCTCACAGGTCGTGCTGTTCTTCGAGGAGGGAACGGACCGGATCCAGGCGCGGCAGATCGTCCAGGAGCGCCTCGCGCGAGTGCTGCCGTCGTTGCCGGCCGTGGCCGACCCACCGGTGGTCCTCTCGCCGATCTCCTCGCTCAGTCGCGTCCTGAAAATCGGTCTGTGGTCTGAGACGCTGACGCAGACGGAGATCTCGACCCTGGCTCGCTTCACGCTGCGTCCACGGTTGATGGCGGTCCCTGGTGTCGCCAACGTCTCGATCTTCGGCGATCGCCAGCGCGAGATCCAGGTCCAGGTCGACCCGGACCGGCTGCGCACGCACGGCGTCACGCTCGATCAGGTCGTCGCCGCCGCGGGCGAAGCCGTCCACGTCGCCGGCGGCGGTTTCATCGAGATGCCGAACCAGCGCCTGGCCGTGACCCACGTCCCCGGTGTGCGTGGGCCGGAGGATCTGGCCCGTGCGGTCGTCACGTACCGGAACGGCGTATCGCTCACGCTCGGCGAGGTCGCCGAGATCGTCGATGGTTTTTCCCCGCCGATCGGCGACGCGATCATCAATGACGTCCCCGGACTGCTGCTGATCGTCGAGAAACAGCCGTGGGCTAACACGCTCGAGGTCACACGCCAGGTCGAGCGCACGCTCGCCGAGGTCGCGCCCGCGCTGGAGGGTATTCATCACGACGCGTCGATCTTCCGCCCGGCAACCTTCATCGAACACTCGCTGGCTAACCTGAACCGGGCCTTGCTGATCGGCGTTCTGCTGGTCGTGCTCGTGCTGGCGGTTTTTCTCTACGACTGGCGCTCGGCGCTGATCAGCGCCCTGGCGATCCCGGTCTCGCTGGTCCTGGCGCTGCTCGTGCTCGACTACCGCGGCGGGACAATCGACACGATGGTGCTGGCGGGCCTGGTAATCGCGCTCGGCGAGCTCGTCGACGACGCGATCATCGATGTCGAGAACATCCAGCGTCGACTGCGTCTGAACCGCGAGCTGGCGACCCCCGAGCCGGCGCTGCGCGTCGTCTTCCGGGCCTCGATCGAGGTTCGTAGCGCGGTCCTGTACGGCAGCTTGATCGTCGTCCTGGTCCTCGCTCCGGTGTTCATGCTCACTGGGCTCGCCGGAAGCTTCTTCCGCCCGCTCGCCCTGGCCTACGTCATCGCGATCCTCGCCTCGCTGCTCGTCGCCCTGACCCTGACCCCGGCGCTGTGCCTCGTGCTGCTGCCTCGCGGGACCGAGCGGCACCCGCAAGAGCCCCCGGTCGTACGCTGGCTGAAGAAGCACTACTCGCGCGCGCTGACGCGCCTCCTGCGCCACGCGGGTCGACTGACGCTGGCCCCGCTGGTCGCCCTCGCCCTGACGGGGCTGGCTTTGCCTTGGATGGGCGAGGAGTTCCTGCCGAAGTTTCGCGAATACGACTTTCTGATGCACTGGCTCGGACGCCCCGGTACGTCGCTCGAAGCGATGGATCGAATCACGATTCGCGCCAGCCGCGAGCTCCGCGCGATTCCGGGAGTCCGGAATTTCGGCTCGCACATCGGTCGCGCCGTCGAGGCCGACGAGGTCGTGGGCGCCGACTTCGCCGAACTGTGGGTCAGTCTCGATCCCTCCGTGGACTATGACACTGCGGTACACGCCCTTCAAGCGACGGTCGACGCCTATCCCGGTTTGTTCCGCGACCTGCTCACCTACCTGCGCGAACGCGTCAAGGAAGTTCTCAGCGGGACCAGCGCGTCGATCGTGGTCCGCGTCCATGGCCCCGACCTCGATCGATTGCGCTCGATCGCCGACGAGGTCCGGAGCGCGATCTCGGGGATTCCGGGAGTCGCCGATCTGCGCCTGCAACCGCAGTTGCAGGTGCCGCAGATCGAAGTCCGACTGCGTCCGGAGGCGGCCGCGGACGCAGGGTTGATGGCCGGTGACGTGCTCCGCGCGGTGACGACGCTAATCTCGGGCCGAAAGGTGGGCGAGATCTTCGAGGGTCAGAACGCATTCAGGGTCTCGGTCATCGGCATGCCCGACGTTCGCGAGAGCGTGAGTGCGGTCCGTTCACTCAGACTCGACACTCCATCCGGAGGGGACGTGCCGCTGGCCGACGTCGCCGACGTCCGAATCGCCCCGACGCCGAACCAGATCACGCGCGAAGCCGCATCGCGCAAGATCGACGTGACCTGCAACGTGAGCGGCCGCGACCTCTCCGCCGTGGCCCGCGAGATCGAAGCGGTCGTTCACGGGATGTCGTTCGGTCCGGGCTACTACGGCCGGGTCCTGGGAGAGTACGCCGCCCAGCGCGCGGCGCGGAATCGCTTGATCTCGTTGGGGGCGCTGTCGCTACTCGGAATATTCTTGATCCTCTTCGTCGACTTCCAGTCTGCGCTGCTGTGCGCGATCGTTCTCGTCAGCCTGCCCTTCGCCCTGCTCGGTGGCGTGGCCGGCGTCTTCGCCGGCGGGGGCATCCTGTCCCTGGGCTCCCTGGTCGGTTTCGTCACGATCCTCGGGATCGCGACCCGCAACGGCATCATGTTGATCAGCCATTACCGGCACCTGCGCACGGAGGAACGCGTGCCGTTCGGCGAGGCCCTGGTCCTGCGCGGCGCAGCCGAGCGGCTCGGACCGATCCTGATGACCGCGCTGACGGCCGGCCTGGCGCTCCTGCCGGTGGTGGTCGGCGGGATCCGCCCGGGCTACGAGATCGAGCACCCGATGGCCCTCGTCATTCTGGGTGGGCTCGCAACCTCGACACTGCTCACGTTGTTCGTCCTGCCGGCACTCTACCTGCGTTACGGCGCCGGAACGACGACGACGGACGGGCACTCGTAGGTCGACGCCGACGGCGTCAGCGCTTGATGCCGAGGACGATCACCCGTGGTCTCCAAAAATGCGATCGACGGTCGCTCGGCTCGGGAGTACGTCGCCCACTACCACACCGAGAGGAACCACCAGGGACTTGCTAACGCGCTCGTCGAACCCGAAGCGATTGGGACGGATTTCGGACCGGTTCGATGCCGCGAACGACTTGACGGGATGCAGCGCTATTACCATCGACACGCGGCCTAGCATCTTCAGGATTTCGCACTCCGCCGTGCAGCGACCTCTCGGCGCCAATGCTCACCGATGTTCACAACACTCGCGGCTCGACTGCCGCAGGGAACGAACTCCGCGCTCGTGCCCGCCCTCGACTACTTGCTGTCAGTTGGAATGATCAGCGGCATGCCGTTTTTCGGGTTTCCGATGACCACGACCTTCGCGTTCGGCGACTGCGCAAGCAGCTGTGTGGCCTCGATTCCCTTCCAGGCCAGGAGTTGATCGCTGATCCCCGCGCTGACGATCTTTTGGAAATCGGCGATGCCTTGGGCCTCGATGCGTTTGCGCTCGGCCTCTTGCCGTTCCTTTTCCAGGACGAAGCGCATGCGCAGCGATTGCTGCTCGGCGGACAGCTTTTCCTCGATCGCGTCCTTGACTCGCGTGGGAAGCTGGAGGTTGCGGATCATCACCTGCTCGACGACGAAGGCCCGACGGCCGGCGCGCTCTTCATTCTGGGCCAGGAGGTCATTGAGCCGCGCGGACAGCAACTCGTCCATCCGCGTCGCCAGATCCTCGCGGCGCGTCGAGTAAGCCTCCTGGGCCGTGAACCCAGCGACCGCCTCGCGCACCGCAGTTCGCGCCGCCGGGCGAACCACCTTGTCCACGAAGTCGGGACCGATATTCCGGTAGAGCCAGGGAGCCTCGGCCGGGATGATGCGATAGGCGACCGTGATGTCGAGCGGCATCATCAATCCGTCCGCGGAGAGCACGTTGATCGAGTCGTCGCCTTTGACGGCACCCTCGTCGTGAACTGCGGACATCGTGTAAGTCTCCGTCCGAACCGTCATCTCTTGCACGATCGCGAACGGGTTGACCCAGTTCAGCCCTTCGCGGAGCGAACGATCCTGAACGCGGCCGAAGACGACGGGAACGCCGACGTGCCCGGCCGGAACGATGGCGATGCAGCTGACGAGCGCGAGCACGACCGCCAGCGCCGCCGCTGCGCGCGACGCCCCACGCAATAGGTCGCCGGGAAGGCCTAGGGGCAGTCGATGGGCCTGCGAGAGCACGACCGCGACACCAAGCGACAACAACGCGATCCAAACCATGGAATCCTCCACCGAGGTGGCCTACCACGCCGGCCAGCGCTCGGGTAGTTCTCGGGGATCGTGGTCGGCTGCCGGAGTCGACTAGAGGATCGCCCTTCCCATGCCTACGAGGTTAGCTGTCGGGCTCGGTCCAGGAATGACCGCTCGGGTCAGCCTCGGCTGCAATGCACCGCTAGCATCGCGCCGCCGTGATTCGGTGTCAAACTGGGCCCGCTCGGCGCGTCGTCCAGTTCTCGAACACATTCGTGCGCGACTCGACGATCAACGGCAGGGTGGGCTTCTTGGATCGGTCCAACGCAACTTGCCGTCAGGCGACGACGGAGGGTGCTGTCGGCTGCCCTTCGCCGACCTGTGGTTCTGGAGCCGTTCGGGAGAACGGTGGAACGCCCGCGATCTCCGAATTTCCAGCGATCGAAGCGCCACATCTCGATCGATTGTCACGCTCGCTTCAATGAGTGGGCGACCCAGCGGCCCCGCAATCGTCGCGTGCTGCAGGCCGAGCCCGACTTGGGCCCGGGCCGAATGCCGACAATGCAGAAAAGTCTCATCGAATTCAAGCGACAGGCGATGGCGACAGCTCACGCTGTCACTTCGACCCTTGACCGACCGGCCGAGTGACCGCAAGATGTGGCGGCCATCGCCTCGGCGACAACGAGGCACATTCTATCGCCGCAAACTGCGGCGCACGGGGGAATTTGTATGAAACTATGGGTACGTTTGACAGGCGCGCTCGCGCTGGGCTTGGCGCTGACGGCGTTCGGCGTCACATCGGCCGCGGCGCAGACTCACATTGCGGATCCTGTAGTACTGGGCACGGGATCGCTCAAGATCGCATTCAACTTCGTCGGCGAGTGTGCACTGACGAACTACAACGAGGACGCGATCGTCGTCGGTACGATCAAGGTTTTCGATGCCAACGGCAACCTCCGCGCAAGCGCGAGCGACGTCACGATCCCGCCGAACAGGACCGCGAAGGTCAGCTTCTCGGGCTTGAACGAGCGCTATCACTGCGTCGCCAGCGGCTTCGAAGAGGTGGGGTACCCGGGAAACTGCCCTCCCTGCGAGTCCGAGTCGCTTTCAGGCCGCAGTCGGCTCCTGATCGACGCGTTGTTCAACGGCTCCTCGACCGCGGAGTCGGAGGGTAAGCTCATCTATAGTCCTTGCGAGTGAGTTCAGTGCACCGGGCGTGCATTCGACGCCGGCCGACAGCTCAAGGCATTCCCCCAAGCCCCTGGGAGAGGCCCATCAGGTCCACAAATTCGAACGACGGACGCACGCCCCAAGTCTGGTAAAGATCACGATGAATTTGAAGCCTCCATCGCAGGCAGGTACTGCTCGCCGCGATGGCCGGCTGGCTGTTGCCGGTAAAGCGGTGGGTCGAGGGCGTTGGCTGAACTTGCATGCGTGTTTTCTCCCGACACGATCCTGGCCTGGCCGCGTAAGCTGGTCATGGCCCGCGAGGGCTGGTCACGACGTGCGTCCTGTTCGCCAGGTCGGGCGGAGTCTCACCGATCCCGTCGATAGCTTCCTTCGCGAGCCTTGATTGAGGACGCCGGCACGGAAGCGGTTCGTCTCCCGCCCCGGTCGCCCAATACGAACGCTTGAATCGAACGATTCATGCTTTCAATCAAATCGAAACTTCTCGACCAGATGATCTTCTTCAGCGAGGACTCGCTGCGCCGCGCGGTTCGCGAGTACGTCGTTCACTACCACACCGGTTTTCCGATCTGGCCACTCAAAAACTTCGGATCAAGCGTCGGGCGAGGAAGCTGTTCTGGTCTTGTCACCTCTCCCGGACAGCTGTAGGGTAAAGCCTGAGACAGCGGCCATGCATGCGATCATCAAGAGCTTCCTCCGCGAGAAGATCCTGGCGTTCGATACTCGCACGCTGGGACTTGCGCGGATCGCGATCGCGTTGCTGCTGCTGTTCGACCTCGCGAAGCGCGCCAGCCAGATGTCGATTTGGTACTTCGAGACCGGGCTCCTACCGAACGCGATACTCGCCGCTGACCCGCGGCAACGGTACGGATGGTCGTTCTTTTCATACGTGAGCACCGACATCGGTGTGCGGATCGCATTCGTGCTGATCGCGGCGGTCTACGTCTGTTTCCTGCTGGGTATCTTCACGCGGATCTTCCACGTCCTGAGTTTTCTCTGTTTGGTGTCGCTCCAGGCCCGGGTCGACCTGCTCTCAAACGGCGGAGACTTCGTGTTCTGTGGCCTGCTGCTCTGGACGGCGTTTCTCCCGCTTGGAGCGAAGTTCTCGCTCGACGCTTGGCGCCGCCGACGCGTCGGACGGCCCTACGTTCGGTCTCCCATCGTCTCGTGGGCAGGCCTGGCTGCGGTCTCACAACTCGCAATCATCTATTTCTTCAACGCGGCCCACAAGAACGGACAGACCTGGCTCGACGGGACAGCGGTCTACTGGATGACTCACCAAGAGCGGATGGTCACATGGCTGGGCGTCTGGATGCGCGAGAACCTCCCGCTTTGGGTGTTTCAAGTACTGACTTACAACACGCTCGTGACCGAGTACCTCCTCTTCGTGTTGATCTTCGCTCGTTGGGGGCGTCCGTGGACCAGTCGCGCGGCGATCGTCCTGATGTGGTCAATGCACCTCGGTATCGCGGCGGTCGCCAATGTCGGGGTGTTCTCGTTCGTAATGCTCGCGTACTCGACCTTGCTCGTCCGCAGCGAGGACTGGGAGTGGCTTCGCGCGAGGCTCGTCTCAGCCTGCGGCGAGCGGAGTCGTTTGGTGCGTGCCCTCACGCCAAGCCCCGTCGAACCGCCTGAGCGCCCCCGGACTCTGCTGCGGTGGTCGGCGAATGCCATCCTCGTCTACCTCGTCATCGCGGCGACATCCCAGATCATCGTCGAAAACCCGGCGATTTCGGAGATCTTGAAATACGAACAGCCCCGATGGCTCAAGACAACCGTCAAGATCTTGCGCCTCAATCAGGGCTGGAAGATGTTTGCGCCCGACGCGCCGCGAGTGGAGTCGTGGGTCGTGGTCGACGCCGTCACCGAAGACGGGCGCCACGTCGATCCGTTCAACGAACTCGGCGCCCGCGTTTCGGATCCGACGCTTCGCACGATTCCACCGCGACTCGGACAGAACTATTACTTCTGTGATTACACGGGGCGGATCAAGAAGTCCCGGGCCTATCACAACGGCTTGGCGGACTGGTTGTTCCGGTATCACGAGCGAACTGGCAACGACGTTGATCGAGTCTTATCGTTCGAAGTCTACCAAGTGACGCAGTATCCCTCGGCCCTCGGCGAGGATCAACCGCGTGACGTGAAGGCCCGGGCCTTCTTGAGTCGTCAGCGATAGCAGAAATTTCCAACGTCGCTGCGGCCTCTTCATTTCTCGTAGCGATCGATCGCAAGCTCGTGCGCAGGCGGCAAGATGGGCGAAGCCGGCGACGGCAGCACGACGCCAGCGACGACCGCCCGAAGCGCCTCGGTCACGCCCTCGGCGGCCAGCAACAGGATGAGCGGATCGAAGGGAACGCGCAACCGCGGATCGCCCAGAAAAGCGTAGAGTCCGAAGACGGCAGTGGCTACGGCGCCGACTACCAGCCATCGCTCGCGCTGCCATCGCCGTCGAGCACTAAAGAACACCGCGCTCGCAAGAGCCGGGAGGATGCCCAGCCAGAAGAACCCGCGGCTCCACAGCTCGAGTGTGCGGTCGTGACGGGGCCAGCCCGGCCAGAACGTCTGGCGACCTGCACCCAGCCCCTCGATCACGTTGTTCAGATCACGCATCAGTCGCAAAGGATCCTGGCGGATCAGCGCAAAAGACTCACGATAGTAGTGGCGCTCGTCGTAAAGCGGCCGGGGGGAGTCGTACATCTTGGTGTAGTACATGCGGTTGTAGATCGGGACGATCTTGTGCACGAAGCCGGTGTCTAGCTCGCGATGGCGGACGCCTTGGTACGGCGCATGGGCGAGAAAGAAATTGAGGCCACCGTTCGTGGCCAAGAACGCCGGGCGGCCGAGGAGGCGGCTGTTGTGCAACGTCGCGGCGAAACAGGGTGGTGCCGCGCTGGCGAGAAGGACGCCGACGAGCGCCAGACGCCGCGCGCATCCGCGCTCACGAACCGCGTACCACAAATAGACTGCGGCGAGCGGCAACAACAAGAGGCCGTTCGGTTTGACGACTGACAGCGCGCCCAGCGTCAACCCGCAGCCGACGACCCACTGCGGCCGCTTCGACTCGCCGGCCCGCACCAGCAGCCACAGAGAGAGCAGCATGAGAAACGCGAACGACACCTCCGTCAGCAACAGCCCGCCGTAGAAAATCAGCGGGAAGTAGCCCGCGATGAGCGCCGTCGCCGTCCAGAGCGCCGCGCGTCGCCGCACGAAGCGCCGTCCGATCGCGTATACGAAAATCGGCAGCATCGCGCCCATTGCGGCGTGGAGGACCGCGACGACGGCAAAGCGGTGCTCGCCCGCCACTGTGTACACCGTGGCGAGCAGCGCCGGGTAGCCCGGTGGCGTGAAAGTATCGATCGGGCCGAGCCTGCCGGAGCGCAGGTTCTCGGCGCGGTGGTCGTAGACCCACATGTCCGAATAGATGAACTCGGCCGGTGGATGCGCGACAAAATTGAACACGAGCCGCACGGCCAGCCCGAGCACGAACAGCGCCGTCAGCCAGCTTCTAGTGTAGGGGGCCATCGAGGCTCGTTCTCCGCAACAACGCATGTTACTCCGCGGATGAATTCAGTCTGGGTCACTCCTGGGGGTGTAACGTTCCGTCTGTCGTTTCTGTCCGGGTCTGAACTTTGGCTGAACCGCCCCGGGTTCTCCGGAAACTCCTCCGCCTGAGACGATGGCGCCATGGGGCGTCCCGGCGGGTTCTCACCGAAAGCCCGTGACCGTGCGGCTCGGCAGGCCGGGAGTACGCGAGGTTCAGGCGATCGCTGCCGCCACCGCGGCGCGCGCCAGCAATCGCGTCGAGTCAAGCGTCGGAAGAGGACTCACCTCCGGCGTGATCGACAGTGGGATCTCCGTGCACGCCAGCGCGACCGCGTCGCAACCGTCGCCCTTCTGACAGGGCCTGCCTCACGACGATGTCGGCGATGTGCAGGATGGGAATCGGAAAGGGCACGGTCGCGGCGTCGATGGCGATGGCACGTGCGCAGCAACTGGGCGTTCACCGTGGCGAGGTCGCCCCGATCGTAGCTGTCGAGCACCGCCCCCATCGGCAGGATCGAAAGGGTGCTCTCCGGGTGCCGATGCGCGCCGAGTGTTCTCGCGCCTTCACGCACCATGCCCAGGAAGCACAACGCCGCACCGTCGGCGGGATGCGCCAGAATACCGATGTGTTTCACGGGGCCATTCTAGGGCGACGACTCCGGGAAGTGAACTCCGACGTCGTCACCGCTCGGGACCGTTCGGCGCCTCACCGCCCCGTGCGATCAACCGGCCCCCGGGCCGAACGAACAGCCCGCTACCAACGTCGGACGAGCCCCAAGCGGCAATGAAGGTCCGGGCGGCGGCGGTCCGTGGAGGTTGCAGTTCTCGTCGGAGACTCGCAGCCCTCCGGCCACCGCCTCGGGTCGCGGCTCGCCGGTCCGCTAGCGGAGCACGCCCCGGGCGGCCATGAACCGTGAGTACCAGCTGAAGAAGAGCAGCAGCGCCGTGATGACCGCGCTCGTGATCGCCATCTGCTGACCCATGACCTTGCCGCCATTCGTCAGGGCATAGGTGTAGAGGAGGCTGACGAGGAATGCCGCCAGCGATAGGAAAAAGACGGGCGACGCCAGCTTTCTCCGCAGCAACAGGAAGACCGATGCCAGGAACGCCCCGAAGACGCCAACGGCCCAGACGACCATCATCCAACCCGGCATCCCTCTATAGTGAGCGATCTGATCAGGCGTCATCCCCGCGCTGGCCAAATAGGCCGCGCCCTGCGTCATGTTCATCACGAAGTCGAATACGCCTATGGCGTTGAAAAGCACGGCGATGACCCCGACGAGCCAAACATGCCAGGGCGTTTTCGTGAACGAGCCGGTCATCGTTCCTCCCACAATGTTTGAACATCCTCGCTCCAAGCTATCGCTTGACCTAGTTTGAATACAACCCTTGCGGCCTTGCCAGGTTTCGCATGCCGGAGTTCCTCCCGGGGGATTGGGGGGATTTGGGGCAAAGGCCTCGGGGTTTGAGTTGACATAACGCCAGTATCGGACGCTGGACCCGGGCTCGTACCAGAGTAGAGAACGGAACGGCGGCTTATTTGGACTATCCGCGTCAACACGCCGGACGCCAGCCTCTTTCGCGAGAGCTCGATCCTGGTCGGACTCGAGCAGCCCAAGATATCGGATGCAGCGCTGTTAGCGGCGATCACACGTGACCTCGATCGTTCACCGTTTGTGGGTGAGGGACATCGCAAAGTCCTTGCGCGTCTCCGGGGAAGTCCTCGGGTGTTCGGGGATCCTTACTTCGCAGACCCTGAGCGACGGGACGACTCCGGGTAAACGCGGAAGGGACGTTGGTTTGGGCAGACGCTCGAGGCTAAACTGTCTGCATGAAAGGGGCACCCATGAGAGCACTTACCGTCGCGTTGGGTCTGTCGGTCGCGCTCCTGTCGGCCGTCTCGTCCGCGGTCGCGGCTTCCGACACCGATCCACCCACGCTCACCGATTTCGACTTCAATCCGACGAGCGTTGACGTGTCCACTGGCCCGGCGTACGTGACGTGTCAGATGACCGCGCAAGACGCGCTCTCGGGAGTCGCCTCGGCGCACTGCACATTCTTCAGCCCGAACGCCACGCAGAGTGCAAGCTGTACCGCGAGCGCGCCTTCCTCGGGCACGACTCACGACGGCACGTGGTCCTGTGCTGCACTCGTCGCCCAGAACACGGAACCCGGCACATGGTCCGTTCAGCATGTCACCCTGTACGACGACGCGGGCAACTCGCGCTGGTACTACACCCAGGACCTGGCTGATGCAGGAGACCCGACGCTGTTGCAAGTGATCTCAACCCAGGACACCGATCCACCCACGCTCACCAATTTCGACTTCAATCCGCAGAGCATTGACGTGTCCACTGGCCCGGCGTATGTGACGTGTCAGATGACCGCGCAAGACACGCTCTCGGGAGTCGCCTCGGCGAATTGCGCATTCCTCAGCCCGAACGCCGCGCAGAGTGCAAGCTGTACCGCGAGCGCGCCTTCCTCGGGCACGACTCACGATGGCACGTGGTCCTGTGCTGCACTCGTCGCCCAGAACACGGAACCCGGCACATGGTCCGTTCAGCATGTCACCCTGTACGACGACGCGGGCAACTCGCGCTGGTACTACACCCAGGAC